>JBEHWO010000379.1:0-6389 GCA_040217695.1 Vulcanimicrobiota bacterium
GTGGAAAAGGCAGAAGGAAGAATGGAACGGGCAGTAAGCTATTTTGAGAAATCTCTCAAGAGTGAAGACTTAAAAGTGAAAGGTTTTGCATGTTATAACCTATGTCTGACCTATTATGAACTGGATGCAATAGAAAAAGCAAGAGAATACAATGAAAAATATCTGGAAATAGAGCCGGAGAATATATGTGGAAACTACCAGCAGGGACTCATACTGTCCGGAATGAAAGATCTGGAAGGAGCAGCAAAACATTTTGACATAGCACTTTCAGGCAAAACAGACGAAGAATTTCACAGCTCAAATGCACCTTTTGAACATTTCATAAAATCCATCTTTAAAGTGCCTGCAAGAGAAGAAATTCTATATCAGGCCGGTATTACCTGTATGAATAAAGGTAAAAAGTCAAAAGCATCACGATATTTTAATGAATACATTAATATAGCTCCAGATGGACCGGAAGCAGAAGAAGTAAGAAAATATATAAAAAAACTGGGGATCCATCATAAAATTCTTTAAAGAAAAGGATTTTTTAATATTTTTATAGAATTAATAGAGGCAATTTATCAATAAAAAAGGGGGAATTTAATTGAAAAAGTATTTATTCGCAGGTTTACTCTTACTGGTTGTGTCATCGATTTTATTCACCGGATGCGGTGCCCTTGTAGCACTGGTATCTTCAATTTTCGGCTCCCAGGGAGGGTTTGTATTTATTCCTTTCTTAGGAGATGGAAAAATAGAAAGCTCCGGAACAGGGACAAACCCCGGTATGATAATGTTATACACCAATAACCCTCCGGCAAATTATAAAGCCCTCTCAGGTGCTACTGTAACCATAGGAGGTGTATCGGGGAATACAAATTCCGATGGTAGCTTTAATCTTACCGGCATACCGGTAGGGGTTAACAGATTGACAGTAGAACACATGTCTTATGTGTCCATTGCCCAGGATGTACCCGTATCAGATCCCAATTCTTACAATGGCTATACCGATTTTAAAATAATTCCTTCCAATCATTTATTACCGATTGGCATAGGAGGAACATTCCAATTTTCCTCCTATGCGACAGGTTCCAATAATACTGTTATCAGACCTGACACGACTTGGTCTGTCACAGGTGATATAGGAACAATAGGAAGCAATACAGGTATTTTTACTGCTACAAAAGCAGGCACAGGTTTTGTACATGCAGTGAGCGGAAGCAGTTCAGCCCAGGTTCCTGTAACAGTAGTAGCAGGAACAGGTACACTTTACGGACATGTAACGTACAACAACCAGCCAGATCCGAATGCAACTGTATATGTAGAAGGCTTTGGTGCATATGTTAAAACAGATCCGAACGGTTATTATTTTCTGCCAGGAGTTCCTTCAACAAATATAAAAGTAATAGGTGAAGGTCAGACCGGAGTAACAAAATTGACTGGAACAACTGAAGTAAATCTTGGTACCGGTGAGACAAAAGAAGCCAACATAGTGCTTGTAGGAGCAGGGACACCCACACCTTCCCATGGGACTCCGACAACATTTCCGACTCAGGGAAGTCAAACACCGACATACACACCGACATCTACACCCACATCCGGTCCATTGATTCCCGTAATTAATTCCGTTAATCCAAAACCCGGCATTGCAGGAACCAATGCCAGTATCAGTTTATCCAATATGGACCCAAATGCGACTACTGCCAATACAACAGTTACATTTGGCGGAACCAGTGCTACTATAAGTTCTATTAATATAAGTACTTCAACTATAATTGTTACAATACCCAATGTACCAGGTGAAGCCCCCGTTGTAGTAACAATAAACGGCACATCCAGTGCATCCTATCCATATTATGTAAATGCCGATCCCAATGCACCGACTATAACAGGTGCACAAACCCATACATCTACATCGGAAATCTTTATAGAAGGAACAAACTTCGGTATAAATCAAGGAACAGTTAGATTTAACGGGACATTAGTACCGGTACATTCATGGATTAATGGCACAGAAGTATGGACAGATTATCCCGGGCCGGCAGGAACATATCAGGTAGTTGTAATAACATCAGGAGGGGTAGAAAGCGCTCCCTTCACTTTTACCCATACACCTTAACCTGATACTTCATAAGCCCTTCCTTGCAGGGAGGGCTTTATTATTTTAGCAGTCATAAAGAGGAATCTATTTATGAATGATTGCTCAATGTTCTGGAAAAAAGAAATTACAGATATATGTAACACCCTTTCAGAGGAAGGGTCTAAATCTTATTTTTATGGTTCTACTGCAAGAAATCTCAGGCTTAAAATACCGGAATATATCTATTATATTCTTACAACAGCAAATCTCATAGAACTGAGCCGGTTATTTGAATCCATAGAATTTCCCGGCAAATCTGATTATGACGGAGAACTGAAATATGAAGAATTTTATATAAGATTTAAAATACTTAACGTGCCTTATCATAATATGGACTTTGACATACTCAGACAGGAAAGTAGTAAAGAACTTTTTACGCTGAATACAATATTCTTTGATATCAAAAAAGAAATTTTTCTGGATCCCCTGGACTGTTACTACGATTTTCGGGAGAAAAAAATCAGATTAACACCTGATTTCGAAGAAATCTACACGGGTAAACCTTATAAAATATTTGATATTATTTATCTTATGTCAGAATATGATTTTACTCTGGAAGAAAATGTAACATGTAAAATAGAGAAAATACCTTTTAAATTCAGGAATGAATACAGTGATGAAATTATTACAGGATTTAATAAAGTTATTGTGACTAAAAACCCTTATATTTCCATAACCGTCATGGATAAATTAAATATTTTGCAGGAAATATTTCCAGTCCTGTCAGATACAAAATCAGTTCCTCAGAACAAGGATTTTCACCCGGAAGGCAATGTATATGAACATACGATTGAATGTTTTAAGTATATAAGGAAACCGTCACTGCCTCTGGCTCTATCATTACTGCTCCATGATACGGGGAAACCGGAAACATTAACGAGAGATGGCAAGAACCTGAGATTTCCCGGACATTCCAGGGCAGGAGCTTCAATTGCCAGAAAAATATTGAGAAAATTCGGCTACAGCCAGGATATTATCGGGAAAGTTGCTTTCCTCATTGAATACCATTTACTTGCCCATGAATTCAGACACATGAATGACAGGCAGAAAATAGACATTATCAATAATAACATGTTCACAGATCTTCTGAAATTATATAAAGCAGATGTGTCAAGCTGTTACGGAGACCTTATCGATTATAAAAAAATTGTTTCCCTTTATAAAAAATATAAAAAGTGAACGGTGAATAGAAGTGTTTCTATTCACTATTCACTTTTCAGTCTTCAAAGGCTCTGGAAAGCACCGTAAAATAGCAATGTTCTCCTTTGGATCTGCCAGAAGCAATATATTCCCTTATAAGGAGTCCGAAAGAATGGAGTCTTCTGAGGTTACGGTAAACTAAATTCTTCGGGAGATTGAGTTTTCTGGCAATCTTATCGGGAGTCAAAAATTTATTACCTTCTTTTTCTTCTTTTCTGACGAGATTAAATACCTGAACTAAAGTAGGATTGGAGTAGAAAACCTGTCCGAGAACCTTATATTCCAGATCAGATTCGGATATGGCATTGCCAACCAGTAAAATAGGGATACCAAGATTATCTATTACAGAATTAATAGTATTTAACATATCTTTCCTGTAGTATATATCATATGGTAAGTCATAAATAACCATAAATTTATTATGATATTTTCCGCCGGCAGACATTTCATAAGTCAATCTTCTTATAACATTCTGAAGACATGCATAGGTTATAATATCAACATCTACGAGTCTTAATCGTAAAACCTGATTGGTTTCAAGATGGTCAAGAGCATGAAATATATAATTTACCAGATTTTCAGCATCATCTTCTCCTATGGCTATTCTTAAACTTTTTGGAGGGAAATAAACATTAATTGGTTTCATAAAAAGTTCCTTTCAGTAATAAAATAAACAATGTAAGGAATGAAAATTAAATAAATGTCTCAAATATATTAAATCGTGACGCGTGACGCGTAACGCGTGACGCGAGGAAAGAGACTATTAATAAATTTCCATTCCTAAGCTTTTTTTCTTGTACCGGAAAAACCTACCTGAAAATTCTGAACCTGCAACTGTTTTTCTATCTGTCCTGAAAAATAGTGAAGAAAAACCAGCTTTTTAGTTCCTTCATAAACAAGTTTCAATCCGCAGTGTATATCTTCTTCCTGTCGAGACGAAAGAAATTTTTTAATGGAAGAAATACCTTTATGCCATAAATTAAAAGCTTCATTTATTAACTGATTCCCTCTGTAAACCTCAAGAGTAATTTCATTATTGGTAACCTGAAGTAACTGATATTTTTCCATAGAATCAGTTATTAACTGGCCTGTTTCTTCCAGAATTTTTATAAAATCTTCCTTTCTGACCTCCTTTCTCAAAAAACCTAATGATATCTGTTCAAGTTTTACATACACAGGGGCTCTGTAGGCAGATTCAGGGATATTACTCAATATATCTTCTATGGAAGTTGCTGAAAGGGATTTAGATTCTTCATAAGTTTCTATGTTCTTTGTAATATTATATATCTCCAGATTAATGTCCTGAAGTTCCCCGGCAAGTTCTTTTACCTCCGGGTCTTCTTCTCCCTGCCTGCAAATACCGTCAAGAGGTTCATATACATTTTTTCTCTTCTTATCTTTCTCTATTTCACGACATGTAAGTTTCAATTCCTGAACAAGAGTCATAGCCAGATTGACCAGTTCATTTAATTTTTCAACGACTCGTTCATCATCCAGTAGATTCAATCTATTTAATAAATAATTGAGCTCTTCCTGTGCTTCGTCCTGCTTTTTCAACCATAATTTAAAGTCAATTTTATACAATTTTAAATCATTATACCCTGTTAAGAGACTGTAAAGGGGAGAAGCCAGAGGAATATCTTCAGAATATTTTTTATTGACTTTACCGTAAGGACTGTGATAATCCCTGTCATAAGGCAATCTGCTTTTAAAATTATGAGAGGTTTTAAATTCTGTTTCTCCTGTCATAACAAGAGGGGAAAGAGCTGAAAAAGATTCCCTCTGACCATGAGGTAATTCAGATTTTACAGGAGCAAATTCTTTTGAAAAAAACGACTCTTTTGGCAATAAAGTTTTATCTTCAGAAAGTTCTCCTGTATTCCTGTGAATTACTTTCTTTGTTCTTTCATTCTTCATATGAGCAGGAAGATCAAATTCAGAAAGTTCCTTTGTTTTCTTTTCTGAAGAATTTATCATAACCATAGATTTATTTACAACCTGAATCATATCCCGCATTTTATCAAATTTATTATCATCAGAACAGGGAACATATTTTTCTTTCCTGTCAGGAAGCAAACTGTCTATATTGAATTTATTTTCCTCTGTAAGGTCAATACAGAATGGATCCGATACAGGACTATATTTATCAGGAAGATCTGCTGTGCTATATTTCGACAGCCCTCTTTCCAGGATATTATTCGGTATTCTCTCAGGTTTCTCTTGCTGATTTTTCAATGTTACTCCTGAGGAGGAGAATAAAAATCCGGCAGGTTCTGTATAAGAAGTTTCTGCTGTCGGAGCTTCCGGTTTTAATAAACTGTTAAGCTGATTTTTCAATCTGGCCAGTTTATTGTCAGAAGCAAGTTTCATTTCTTTAATTTCATTCTGTAATCTTTCCATGGTATCATCTGATGCTATATCAATCCCGGAAGATGAAAGAATTTCAGGCAAAATTATCTTCTGATTTTCAGACTCGGGCCTGGTAATGACCTTATCTTCAAGTAATGATTTTTTCTGTTTCGGTGACTGCTCGGCTCCTTTTTCCATAAATTTCCTGGCTTTATTCAATTTTTCAAGAGAAAAGGTAAATTTTTCATTATCTGAAAACTGTTCATGTAAATGTGTTTCTATTTCATTTAAAGCTTCCAGAACTAAAAGTATACCATGAGAATAGCTCAATCCTTTCCCCGGTTCTTTTTTTCTTAAGAGAGCCTCTTTTTTCAGGGAAAACAATTTATATTCCAGGAATTCTTTTTGTACCCGATTTTTTAAAAAATCTTCAAGATTACGAATAAAGCCAATGAGATCCATAGAAATCCTTCCAGAATTATTTAATGGTACTGACTAATTTACATAATTAAAATATAAAAACTTTAGCCTATAGTCGATAGCTAACTGCTGAAGGCTTAAAAATAATCTGCTAAATTATAGCATGATTTATAACCTTAAATCAATTATCATAATTTCAATTATAGATTGCGTTTAAAAATGACAGGTGATTTTATATACAATGGAAAAAGAAATTTATCACAGAATATTCAGAGTGAAAAGTGAAAAGTGAAAAAAATTG
>JBEHWO010000380.1:0-6345 GCA_040217695.1 Vulcanimicrobiota bacterium
AGAAATAACCCAATCATATTTACGTCTATATCGTGACGTGTAACGCGAGGATGATAACCGTTCTAACAATTTGCCAGGTTTATTTTCTTACAGTCCCTAAGATAACATAAAAAAACTCATAATATATTATGAGTATATTCAAATTAACGTTATCTATGTTATAATAATATTCTATGAATAATATAGAATATAGAAAAATTAAAGGTATAGAAGAATGTAAGTTATGTGAAGAGCTACAGCTTACGGTATGGGGTTTTTCTGAACGAGAGGTTTTTCCATCGAGACACCTTCTTACTGCCCAGCAAAACGGAGGTCTTGTAATTGGAGCTTTCTGTGACACAGGTAAATTGGTAGGATTTTCTTATGGATTTCTGGGTTATTCTGAAGGTAAATATTATCTTTATTCTCATATGCTCGGTGTTCTCGATGAGTATAAATATAAAAATATAGGATATAACCTGAAACTTCTCCAGAGAAAAATAATTCAGGAAAGAGGTTTTTCATTAATCAAATGGACATTTGATCCTCTTGAAAGCCCGAATGCCTATCTTAATTTACACAAACTGGGTGCTGTAATAAAAACTTATTATATAGATTATTACGGAGAATTCAGAGGTATAAATTATGGTTTACCTACAGACAGGTTTCTTGTGGAATGGGAACTGAATACTAATAGAGTTGCAGAGAGAGTAGAAAAACAAAATATTTCCCCTGTTAATCCATCTGACTATCCTGTCATTACAGAAACTTTTTATAATGAGAAAGGTCTTCTGGAGTTAAAAAAAGTGGAATTGAATTTTACTGAAAAGAAATTTTTTGTAGAAATACCATCAAATATACAGGAGATAAAAAGTCTTGATTTCAAAGCAGCTATAGATTGGAGAAATAAAACACGAGACATATTTACTTCTTATCTTACTGGCAAATACTGTATAACTGATTTCCGTACTTTTAGTCATGATAAAAAATTAAGAAAAAGTTTTTATCTGTTGGAGCGCTACTGAGAGCCTATCCGAAAATATGAATCTTTTAGAGCCTGATTTTATAAGAAAACTTGAATATCTGAGTATTCTTTCCAGAAAAATTTTCAGAGGTACCATTAAAGGTGACCATATAAGTAAAAGAAAAGGAATAAGCCCTGAGTTTTCCGATTATAGAAATTATGTCCCCGGCGATGATCTTCGCTATATTGATTGGAACCTTTATGGCAGACTGGAAAAGTTATTTTTAAAATTATTTCTGGAAGAGGAAGATCTTTATGTATATGTATTACTTGATACAAGTTCCTCTATGGATTACGGTAATCCCGGCAAACTGGATTACAGTATAAAAATAGCCGCTTCTCTCGGTTATATAGCACTGACCAATATGGATAGATTATATTTTATGACCTTTGATAATAATATTCATATTGAAATTAATCCTGCCAGGGGAAAAGGGTATTTTTTTAATTTACTCAATCATCTTCAAACAATTAAACCGGGAAAAATCACTTATTTAAATCGGGCTCTTAAAAATTTTGCCATAAAATCTCCTAAGCCCGGGCCGGTTATAATAATATCTGATTTTTTCGATAAAAATGGTTATGAAGAAGGATTAAAATTTCTTCTTTATAAAAAATTCGAACCATTTCTCATACAAATCCTTTCTCCGCAGGAGTTTTCCCCTGATATGACCGGTAATATCAAAATTGTAGACATAGAAACAAACAGTGCTAAAGAAATGACTATAAATCAGACACTTATAGATATTTATAAAAAAAATTTAACTGCTTATATAGATAATCTTTATAATTTTGCTGCCACCAGGGGATTTCATCATATAGTTACTTCTACAGATCGTCCATTTGAGGAGCTTATAATGAATACTCTAAGAAGAGGGGAACTGATCAGATGAATTTTATTTATCCCGGAGCTTTTTATTTTCTTGCTCTTATTCCCCTTATTATATTGTTCTATTTGCTGAAGTTACGGAGAAAAGACGTCATTGTATCAAATATTTTTTTATGGATTCAATCATACAGTGACGCACGGGCTGATAAACCTTTCCAGAAGTTAAGAAATAACCTTCTTTTAATACTTCAGATTCTGGCTTTATTATTACTTATATTTACCAGAGCCAGACCTTATGTCAATACAGGTTTTAAAGGCGGTGAACATACAGTGTTGATTTTAGATAATTCAGCGAGTATGCAATCTGCAGACAACGGTAAAACCAGATTTTCCGAAGCTCAAAACAGTGCTCTCACATTTGTTGAACAGATGAATACACATGATCAGATGATGGTCATCAGTGTAAGTTCCTGTGCCAGAGTAGAAGCTACTTTTACTCATAACAAAGGTAATTTGAGTAAAATTATAAAAAACATAAAACCATGTGATTGTTCGACCTGTATGAGAGATGCTCTTGTGCTTGCCTCTGCAAGCCTTAAAAATTATCCTGATGGCAGGATATTTCTTCTCAGTGACGGTGCTTTCCCGCAGTTAGACGATATGGGACAACTGGCGCCGGTAGTCTTTATACCATTTGGAAATAGCTGTAATAATGCAGGTATAACAAATATAAATTTAAGAAGATCTACTTTTTCTACAGATATAGAGGTCATGGTTGAAATATGCAATTTTTCAGATGCCGCGAAAGAATTTGCTATAGACCTTTATCTTGACGGTGAACTTATTGATGCCCATAAAATCAATATCGGCAAAGGGGAGAGCCAGTGGGAAATTTTTCATGGAATAAATGCTCAAAAAGGTAAAATTTATGTAAAACTCGATATTGACGACGATCTATCTATTGATAATAATGCTTATTCTGTTATCTCTCCTCCTGCCCTTATGAAAATATTGCTTGTCACAGAAGGGAATCCTTTTCTTGAACATCTTTTATCTATTTTACCGGGTGTCCGGGTTTCTATATTACATCCTTCCGATTATTCCTCCGGCAAAATATTTGATCTTGTAATATTTGACGGAGGAGAATTATCTGTTATTCCGGAAGGTAAATTTGTTTTTTGGGGAACGAAGATAAATACCGATAACTTTAAAATAAATGGCGAAACAGAGGCTCCGCATGTAATTGCCCGGGATAAAGAGCATTCTGTAATGAGATTTGTTGATTTTTCCGATGTTCACATAGAAAAAGCCTTTAAATTTACTACACCTGTATCAGGAAAAATTTTACTTGAAGCAAAAGATACCCCTCTTATATGCAGTCTTATTACAGAAAATTTTAAAGCCTTATTTATCGGCTTTAACCTTTATAATTCAGATCTTGTATTCAGACCGGCTTTTCCTATTTTATTTTCCAATATAATTCAGTATTTCAATCACCTTTCTTCAGATATATCAGAGAATATGATAAAAACAGGAGATGCAATTAAAATATCGAATTATAATGTAAAAATTATTACACCTGACGGCTGTGAGATGTACATGGATGAAAAAGGAACGTTCTCAGATACATTTAATGCAGGTATATATAAACTTAAATACGGAAAAGAAGAAAAATATATAGCAGCCAATCTTATGGATAGCAAGGAATCCAATATAAGGCCTGTAAAGACAATGTTGATAGGGAAGACCTGTGTCAATTCGTCACATGTTAACATGTTAGTGAGAAAAGAATTCTGGAAGATTCTGGCTTTTCTTGCTCTCATATTCTTAACTCTTGAATGGTATATATTTCATAGAAAAGTAACCTGAATATTTATAAAAGAATACCATTATTAATAGCCAGTTAATTAGAAAATTAGAAAGGGACTATCATGGGAGACCTGGAAAAAATACAGGGTACAAGAATAGATATACAAAAACTGGGTAAAAAAATCGGTCTCAGGGGGATGCTTTTGAAAGACATATCTTTCAGCGTCTATCCCGGTGAATTAATAGGAATCCTGGGGCCCAGCGGCAGCGGAAAGAGTACACTGATAAAATCCCTGAACGGATATATAAAAGCAGAAGTCGGTAAAGTTTACATAAACGGACTTGAACTTTACAGTAATCTGGATAAATTTAAATCCCTTATAGGCTATGTGCCACAGGATGATATTATTCATAAAACTCTGTCAGTATATAAAGCTCTTTATTATACGGCATTATTAAGATTACCTCCTCAGACAGATAAAAAACAGATACAGACAAGACTTGCGCAGATTCTTAAAATTATTGAGCTTGAAGACAGAAAAAAAACTAATATAAGCAGATTAAGCGGGGGACAGAGAAAAAGGGTGAGCATAGGCGTTGAACTCATTACGAAACCGCCTCTCCTTTTTCTGGATGAGCCTACTGCCGGACTTGATCCCAGCCTTGAATGTAAAATGATGAAACTATTCAGGAATCTTGCAAATGAAGGGCGTACTGTTTTACTTTCAACCCATATAATGGAAAGTGTGGGTTATCTGGATTTAATCGTTATACTGGTAAGAGGCAGGCTTGCCTATTTCGGCCCCCCTGATTATGCCCTTAAATATTTTCAGGTACCCAGATTCCTGGAAATATACGAAAAACTTGAAGAAGCAGATGGAGAAACATGGGCAAACAGTTACCAAAATTCCGGATTATATGATAAAATGGTAATGGGAAGGCAGATGCAACAGAAATAAGGAGGGAACATTATGAGTATAAAATTCGGTAATCTTTTTAATACAAGGCAGATTTCTGTTCTTTCTGAAAGATATCTCGATGTTATACTGGGTGATATAAAAAATACATTAATACTTTTTTTACAGTCACCTATTATTGCAACACTTATAGTTCTGGCATGGAAAAATACTGATGCAGACAAAACTCTTTATTTTGTCATATGTCTTACTGCCGTATGGTTCGGCTGTATAAATTCATGCAGAGAAATTGTAAAGGAAAGACCTGTTTATCACAGAGAGGTAATGGTAAACCTTTCTACCGGGTCCTATGTTCTGTCCAAAATGCTTGTTCTGGGCGTATTGAGCTTTATTCAGTGTTTAATCTTGCTTATAATAGTAGATCAATATGTAGGACTGCCGGGAAATAAATTGATGCTTTTTATAGCCTTATTTATGTGTTCACTCGGCGGAACATCGCTTGGTTTATTACTTTCATCTGTTGTAGGAAATGAAGATAAAGCTGTTGCACTTGTTCCGTTACTTATCATTCCTCAGATACTTTTTTCTGAAATCCTTATACCATCCGATTTGCATCAGGGTATTACTGTATGGATAGAGAAAATGATGCTTGTAAAATGGGGATTTGAAGGCATGAAACAAATAACCGGTGCTACAATAGATTATGGTATTATCACTCAGGATATTTTTATACTGTTACTGTTTACCATTGCTTTTTTAATTATATCCATTATCTCAATGAAGATTTCAGAGTAAGGAGTGTAAAATCATGAAAAAACTTGGTATTTTAATAGTTCTTTTAATAATAATTGCTGCCGTAGTTCTTGTTGCAGGCTCTAGGTACAGTATAAAACTGGGTAATATTAATCTTGCAATAAATCAGGACAAAGATATTCTTTCAAGTAAAATTATGAGTTTTCTTGAAGATATTGAATATAAAGATTTTAAAAAAGCCGCAACATATCATAATACAGAAGATCAAAAAAACGTGGATATATCGAAATTAATTGAAGAAAAATTTTTTGTAAAACCTGAATTCCTGGACATAATGAAATATGAAGTTAAAGAAATAGAAATTGATAGCAGCGGAAAAAGATCAAAAGTAAAAACAAGAACAATTTTTAAAGTTCTTAATACAGGAGAAGTTAAAGATATGGATATGATTTTTTATTTTCAAAAAGCCGATGACGGCAACTGGTATATGCAGTTAAAATCATCTTTATAATATATGAATATGACATATTCTGGTTTTTTATATTAATTTCCACACATAATGTCGTTAAATATTGATTTAACGACATTATGTGTGTTTTATTATAGTTTTCCCCTGGCAAAACTATTATGTTACAAGGAGTTTCACTATGAATAACAATGAACTGGAGAAAAAACGTGGTTATTACATTAAAGATTTTCTTCTTTATATGACTGTTCAGAAAAATCTTGCATCTAGAACAGTTAAAGCGTACGAACATGATTTGAAAAAATTTTTCGAATTTCTTTCTCCTTACCTGGAAAAAGAATTAACTCTTTCAGAAATAGATCACAGAACTGTTCTGGAATTTCTGTCTTATTTAAAACTGGACAGAAAAAATAATGCCAGAAGTTTAAACAGAAAAATTTCTGCCATAAAATCCTATTTTAATTACCTGGAAAAAGAAAATTTTATAGAACATTCTCCGCTGAATAAAATAGAATCCATGAAACTTCCAAAACGTTTACCCAAAGCACTTGAAATGAATGAAGTTGAT
>JBEHWO010000381.1:0-6344 GCA_040217695.1 Vulcanimicrobiota bacterium
TATTTTAATCTATCATAATATTACCCCTGAATTTTATTTCCCCAAGGGAAGTCCATTTTCTCACTACTCTATTAAAGGAAGGGAACAATTAAAACTATTAAAAAATGTTGTAACCGGTGCAATTGGCGCTTCCGAGTTAAACAGTGACGAACTGAGGAAATTAAAATATAAAAAGGTTCAGACATTACCATTACTCATAGATATTGAAAAACTCGTTAACCTTAAATGGAACCCTTCTGTATTTGAAAATAATAAGAAAACATTTAATATCCTTTATGTAGGAAGGATAGTAGAAAATAAATGCCACCACGATTTAATTGAAATATATAAAATTTTCACTCAGATGTCGGACAGAGATAGTAAATTAATCTTAGCCGGTGATATTACCAGTAAAGATTATCATAAAAGGTTATATGAATTAATATATAAATACAGACTCCATAATAAAGTTATTATAACAGGGAAAATTTCCGATGGAGATCTCATAGCTTATTATAAAGTTTCTGACGTATTTTTATGTATGAGTGACCATGAAGGTTTCGGAGTTCCTCTGATTGAAGCTATGGTTTTTGATGTTCCTGTAGTGGCCTACGACAGCAGCAATATAAAAAACACGTTAAACGGTGCAGGTATCCTGTTTAAAGAGAAAAATTATGAAGATATTGCCGGTTTTTTATCAGTATTATCAAAAAATAAAATTTTAAGAAGAAATATATTAAATGGGCAAAGGGAAGTAATAAAAAACTATTCGGAGAACAGGATAAAAAATGCATTATTTAGCTTTTTTAATGAAACAGGTATAGAAACAAATAATAATACTATTGATGACCAGCATTTACAATATAATAAATATCAGATTGAAGGACCTTGTGACAGCAGTTACAGCCTGGCTCTGGTAAACAGGGAAATGGCTCTGGCTCTGAACGAATTATATCCTGATAAAGTTTCCCTCTTTTCAACAGAAGGTCCCGGTAATTTTGAACCGGACAGAGATTTTCTTGAACATAACCCTGTGGTAAAAAAACTATGGATGAATTCGAAAAATACCTCCATAATCGATGTAATTGCCCGAAATTTATATCCTCCCAGAGTCGATGATATGAGGGGATATATAAATATGTTACACAGTTACGGATGGGAGGAATCAATTTTTCCTGAAGAATATGTTCGGAATTTTAATTCATATTTAGACGGTATTACTGTAAATTCGGCATATGTTAAGAAAATACTTATTGATAACGGCGTAGTTATCCCTGTTTATGTGACGTCTCTCGGTGCGGATCATGCTCTGAAAATACCTCCGAAGGAATATAATGGTTATACAGGGAAAGCATTTAAATTTCTTCATATTTCCTCGGGGTTTCCCAGAAAAGGAATTGATATACTGCTGAAAGCATATATAGAAACCTTCAGTGCTGACGATGAGGTAACACTCATTATAAAAACATTTCCCAATATTCATAATACTGTAGAAAAAGACATAGAGGAGATTAAATATAATAATCCCGGTTGTCCCGAAATAATCTTAATAAATAAAGATCTGGACTATGGTTACATAGTGGACCTTTATAAAACATGTGATGTTCTGGTGGCACCGAGCAGAGGAGAAGGGTTTGGTCTGCCTGTGGCAGAGGCTATGTTGCTTGACATACCTGTTATAACTACTGCATATGGCGGCCAGACTGATTTCTGTACGGAAGAAACTGCATGGCTCATTGATTACAAATTCAGTAAAGCCAGAACTCATCTGGATTTAGCTAATTCTGTCTGGGTTGAGCCGGATACCGGCCATCTGGCCAGACTAATGAAAGAAATAACGGATCTTCCACAGGAAAAAATAAAAGAAAAAACAGACAGAGCTAAAAACTATATTTTAAATAACTTCAAATGGAAGGATTGTGCCAGAAGGTTAGAAGAGAGTACAGACAAAATCCGGTTATTACCTCTATGTAACGAAAAGAAAATAAGACTGGGATTAATAAGTACCTGGAACAGTAAATGCGGCATTGCAGAATACTCCAGACTCCAGACGGAACACCTTGATAAAGAACTTTTCGATTTAGTAATATTTGCAAATTCAAATGAAGGAACAGTAAAAAATGACAGAGAGAATGTTATAAGATGCTGGGAAGATAGATTTAAAAATTATGATCTGAGTAACTTAATTGAGAATATTTTAAAAGAAAATATTGATGTACTGTTAATACAGTTTAATTTCGGTTTTTTCGAAATAGAGGCTTTTGCGAAAATGCTTGATTTATTAAAAGAAAAAGGAATAAAAATATTTATAATTTTTCATTCTACTGCAGATGTTAAAAAGCCTGATCTTAATATATCCTTATCGTGGATTAAAGAAAGTCTAAAAAAAGCAGACAGACTTTTTGTCCATAATATTTCCGATTTGAATAGATTTAAAACTTTTGACTTAATAGATAATGTTACCTTATTACACCATGGTGTATCGGATAGAAGAGTAAAACATACAGAGGATATGAAAAAACTTTTTGGCTTTTCCGGCAAAACTGTTATTTCTTCATATGGTTTTCTGCTTCCTCACAAAGGTATTAAAGAACTAATCCGGGCTTTTCATATGCTGCAGGAAGCAGATCCTGATTTACATCTGCTACTGGTAAATGCACTTTACCCGAATCCTGTTTCTGATTTGATAAAATCAGAATGTGACATATTAATAAAAGAGCTAAATCTTACCCGTAAAATTACCATGATAAATGATTTTTTAGAATATGACGAAGCTCTAATATTACTGGAATGCTCCGATATGATTGTCTTCCCCTATCAAAACACACAGGAATCATCAAGCGCAGCAGTCAGATTTGGCTTAAGTGCCGGCAGACCGGTTATCTGTACACCACTCGATATATTTAATGATGTAGAAGAAATAGTTCACACCCTGCCTGGTAATACGCCGGAAGCAATTGCTATCGGCATTGGTTCACTGTTATATGACAGAGATATGTTAAATAAAAAAATCGAGGTGCAGAAAAAATGGGTAAAATCCACCGGATGGGAATATACAGGTCAGAGACTTGGCAATTTAATACGTTTTTTTGCTCACCATGGGAGGAGCTGCTGAGTTGAATATTTAATAAAACTTCTTTCCCTTCACTCTTTTATTATGATCACTTCAATAATATAAAACCTCTATAATGCTTTATAAATCTCCGGTTGCAGCAGATAACCTTTCCTGATATAATAACACCATGAATAAACCACTGTATATAGTAAGTATCGATCTGGGCACTACAAACTGCGCGGTATCCTATACATCTATAGAAGAATTAAAAAACAAAGAAAAACCGGATATACACATATTTCGTGTACCGCAGCTGATAGAAAAATCAGAAGTGGCAGATATGGAGCTCTTTCCTTCTTTTCTTTACATACCCGGCAATTATGAAATTACCCCTGAAAGCTACAGACTTCCCTGGAGTGAAGAGGAGCATTTCATTACAGGTGAATATGCGAAACATCTGGGCCGGTTAATACCGGGAAGGCTTGTATCTTCCGCGAAATCCTGGCTCTGTCACAGAGGTGTTGACAGAACCGCAAAAATACTTCCCTGGAGCGGTCCGAAAGATCTGGAGAAAATTTCGCCTCTCGAAACATCTTCCCGGTATCTGGAACATATAAAAAAAGCATGGAATTTTAAAATAGCTCATGATAATCCTGAAAAAAATCTGGAATATCAGGATATTGTAATAACTGTTCCCGCATCCTTCAATGAAGTGGCAAGAACCCTTACGGTAAAAGCTGCCGCCATGGCAGGTCTCGAACATATTACCCTCCTGGAAGAACCTCAGGCAGCTTTTTATTCATGGCTTACTACATATGAACATTCTCTGAAAAAATATCTCGGTAAATCACAGCTCATACTGGTCTGTGACGTAGGCGGAGGCACAACGGATTTCACCCTTATAAGGGTTGAGAAAAGCGGTGAAGTCATTAACCTGAAAAGAATTGCCGTAGGTGAACACATACTGCTCGGAGGAGATAACATGGATCTCGCTCTCGCAAAATTCATGGAGAAGAAAATAAAAAATACTCACGGAAATCTGGATACGAGACAGTGGGGTATATTATGTCAGGAAAGTCAGAAAGCCAAAGAACAGTTACTGGGTGAAGAAAATATTGAAGATATAACCATAACGATACCGGGAACAGGAAGCAGACTCATAGGAGGTATGCTTCAGGTCAACATAACGAAAAACGAAGTGCTTCAGATTATAATGGAAGGTTTTTTTCCTCTTACGGAAATAACAGAAAAAAAAGGCAGATACGGTATACAGGAACTGGGTCTTCCCTATGAATCAGATCCTGCCGTAACACATCATATGGCATATTTCCTCAGAGCCCAGTCAACAGACGAAAAGCCTGCCTGCCCCGATGTAGTCATATTTAACGGCGGTGCGTTAAAGCCTGATATTGTAAGAAACCGCATAGTAGATGTGCTGAACGGATGGAGCGATGTGCCTGTCAAAATACTGCAGAACAGCAACATGGATCTTGCCGTGGCCAGAGGAGGAGTTTACTACGGGCTTGTAAGAAAAGGAAGGGGACTGCGTATAAAGGGAGGCACTCCCAGATCTTATTATATAGGTATTGATGGCAGGAAAGAGAAAAAACTGTCCATATGTATTATGCCCAGAGATCTTGAAGAAGGCGAGGAAGTAACAATAAGTGGGAAAGAATTTTTACTTCTTGTAGGCCAGCCGGTGAGTTTTCCTCTATATTCCTCAACAGTCCGTCTCTCTGACAGACCGGGAGAAATACTGGAAATAAACGAAGATAATTTTGCTTCTCTCCCCCCTCTTTATACTATATTGAGAACCGGGAAAGACCATGTTGAAATACCTGTTCATCTGAAAGCAAAAGTATCTGAAGTGGGAACACTGGAATTATACTGTATCACTCCCGACTGTGACGATAAATGGAAACTGGAATTCAATCTCCGTATTAAAGAAGAAGAAAAAGCTTATATTGACAGGCCTTTTAAAACAGAAACAATTAAAAAAGTAAAAAAATTAATCAGTGATACGTTCATGAAAAAACCAGGAAAACTTATGGCAGAGGATATAAGGCCAAAAAATCTCTTTCCTCATATAGAAAAATTACTGGGAAAGAGTAGAAATGACTGGGATATGGGAGTTATAAGAGAATTCTGGGAACCCCTTTATGAAATTAAAGAAAAAAGAAGAAGCACTCCTGAATATGAAGCGTCATGGCTGAATTCCGCCGGTTTCTGCCTGAGACCCGGCTTCGGTTACCCCCTTGATGACTGGCGATTAAAAGAACTGTGGAGCTTATTTCCTAAATGGCTTCAATATAATAAAGAAAAACATGTACGTATGGAATGGTGGATTCTCTGGAGGCGTGTTGCTGCAGGACTTAACAGGGAATGGCAGGAAGAAATATTCAATAAAATTTCTCCCTATCTTTTTTCAGAAAGAACTCATATAAAACCTTTCTCAGGACCTTCACCAACGCCTGCAGAGAGGATGGAAATATTAAGAATGGCAGTAAGCCTTGAAGAACTCTCTCAGGAACATAAATTAAAACTGGGAGAACTGATTATGGGAAGATTTAAGAAGGAAGGAAACCAGAGAAATACCTTCTGGCTTCTTGCAAGACTGGCGGCAAGAGTTCCTTTCAGTGCCAGTGTACACAATACCATTCCGGGAGATATTGTTTCCAGGTGGGTACAGCAGATTCTGGACAGTAAATGGGAAGAAAAAGATTCACTTGCCTTCTCTATGTCCAGTATAGCCAGACATACAGGAGACAGGGTAAGAGATATTTATCCCGAACTCAGGGAAAGACTGATAAGAAGAATGAAAAAAGAAAAATGCCTGGAAGATTATATAAAATCTGTAGAAACAATACTGGAAATAAGACAGGAAGAGAAAACCATGCTATTCGGAGAATCACTGCCCATAGGACTTAAAATCAGTGACCAGTGAGCAGTCAGAATCAGTAAGGAAATAACTGCATCATAGTTACGGTTTATATCGTGACGCGTAACGCGTAACGCGTGACGCGAGGATATTAATTGTTCCAATAATCTGCCGGAATTGTTTTTCTTGCAATCCTTACCAGTTACCAGTGACAGGTGAGCAGTTACCGGTTACATTATTATTTGCAAAAAATATCTTTATTCACGCATCACGCATCACGTTTCACGTCTCATACCATTTCGCTATCAATTTTGGTATTATAAATCTCCTGGCTTTGCCTGCCTGGCGCTCCTCCGAAAAAAATCTAAACTGGAACAGGCATATTTGTTAGAGCTTACATCATGCCACTTTTCATTATATTTTATTCAAATA
>JBEHWO010000382.1:0-6336 GCA_040217695.1 Vulcanimicrobiota bacterium
TAAGTTTGCATGAATAAGAGAGATAGTAGCAGAGAAGAGGGTGTCGATGAACACAGGAACTTTTTCTCCGACGGCTGGCCTTGAAAAGGCTAACAAGTTCTTTATTATAATTGCAATGCGACGGCTCTGTTCCATGATGATCTGCGAGAAATTGTATTCCTTCGTATCTTTATTAATTCTGTCAGTAAGTAACTGGGCACAGTTTATAATACTGTTCAGAGGATTGTTAATTTCATGAGCCACTCCTGCCGCAAGTTCCCCTATTGATGCCAGATGGTAAGTTCTGAAAGCATCTTTTTGTAAAATCATTTTTTCAGTTACATTGCTTGCTATAAGGAGTAATTGATTTACATGGCCGTCATCGTCTTTTATAGGGTTAACCGTTATGTCGAAATATTTGTTATCAGGCGTTATAATCTGGCTTTTCTCTGTATGTCCCGTAACAAAAGTACTTAATACGGAGCAATTTTCACAGGAAAAACAATTAAAGAAATCATGACATTGTTCACCGGCTGAATTACAATATGATTTTGCTATAGAATTTGCCCATAAAATAGTCAGATCAGGAGATATTACCATTACAAGATCCTGTATGGCCTCCAGAAAAGTCTGATATTCCTGAGAGAGTTTTCTGAAATTACTCTCACTGGCCCTCAGAACTTCAGATGTTTTCTTGTGCATTATGGCATTTACGAACACATTTCCCACCATTTTAATAAGCTCAACATCTTCCTTCAGCCATGTTCTTTTATCCCGTAACAGTTCAAAACCGAGTAATCCTATAAGAGATTTGTTATATACAAGAGGTAATATGAGAATAGATTTAATTCCAGGCCCCGGAGACGGATTCTCTTCATATTCCGTATCATGAAAAACCTGAGTCATGTCAGGAATATCAATAATATGAAAGTTTTTGAGTTTTTCAATAGCCCATGGCATATGTTCGATAGAAATACCGCCACCATGAGAAATTTCTTTATTAACCCATTGATAAACGTTTTTAATTATTTTATTTCCGTCCATAAGGTGAATATAACTTCTGTCTATACCTGTAAATTCACCCAGCAGTCCCAGTGTGTTTTCTATTTCCCTGTCAATATTGTGCGGTTCAATATTAATAAATTTTGTAGATATGGAACCAAAGAACTTTTCCACTTTAAATCGGTAAAGCAGGGCATCTCTTGCCTTTTTACTCCTTGTTATATCAATATATGTACCTACTATTCTTTTAATTTTCCCTTCTTCATCTCTTTCCACTACTTTACCTTTTGAAGAAATCCATTTCCATTTTCCCGATTTTGTTTTCAGCCTGTATTCGTCTGTATGAATATTCTTATTACTCTTCAATTGATGATAAAATTTTTTTTCTATAATGTCTCTGTCATCCGGGTGTATAAGTTTTAAGAGGTTTTCATTGTTCCATGGAAATTCATAGGGTTTATAGCCGAGCATAGTATAACAGCGGGGACTGCAGTAAGTATCTTTATCTGAAAAACTGATGTCCCACAGACCATCACTTGTTCCTTCCAGAGCAAACCTGAGTCTTTCTTCACTCTCTTTAAGCTGGAAATTTTTATTCCATCCTTTTATAAGTGAGTTTGTAAGACAGTAAAGATGTTCTCTGTCAAATGGTTTTCTTATATAATATATATCCTGCTGCAGATTTTCCATTATATTTTTAAAAGATATATCAGAGTAACCTGTAATAATTATAATAATAATATCAGGATCGGTAATTCTCAGTTCTCTTGCTGTCTCCAGCCCGCTCATTACAGGCATGTGCATATCCAGAACACACAGTGGTACTCTTCCGCCGCCGGCATATATATTTTTTAAATATTCAAGAAGTTTTATTCCGTTTTCAAAGGTTTCTATATTGAAATAATTATCCAGAAGCCTCTTTTTAAATATAGATTTATATAAATTTAACGTAGCCGGTTCATCGTCTGCTATCAATATAGTATTGTAATACATATTATTTATAATCTGAGCCTGCAGAGAAGCAGTCTTCGGTTTCCCTCCCCTCCGGAATGATGTAAATCCCACGGTATCTGAGTGTATCTCCAGGTAAAAGAATGTACTGCAGGAAGATGTATTATTGACCGATATAATGTTTTTGCTCCCGTGTTACCAGTCACGATAAATAAGATTTTGATCGCTATATTACCTGTTCTGATACCGGCAATCTACTTTATCGTAGGTGCCTCATAGATATGCAGTAAAGATTTTAATTTCACCCACAGGACAATAATTTTACTTTTTATAATACTGTAACTGTCAGGCTTTCTTTCAGCTTTCTCTCCGGTAATCTCAGCCAGTGAGGTTTCTTCCGGCAGGAGAATTACATTGTGTTTAACCTGAGACAGATCTTCTTCCTCTTCTTTTTTCAACCACTGTTCGGAAATAAAAGCTTTACCTTTATCAACCTGTATTGAAGTCAAGGCACTTTTCATTTCCATGATATTATCATATCTTTTTCTTGCATCCAGTTCCATGGCTCTGAGTATTATATTCTCCAGTTCAGCAGAAATATTGTGATTTAACTCTCTGCATGAAGGTACATTCGTCGATTGAAAGATCCTGTCCACAGAATCCGGAGGAGGTGTCTTTGTAACAAGAAAATAAAGTGTAGCACCGAGAGAATAAATATCACTCTTTTCATCTGTCTGTGCTACATATTGCTCCATAGGTGAATAATGCATCTTTGCAGTCTTGGCTATAGCAAGTGTCCTGGATTTGGGGTCAAAAAGTTTTGAAATGCCGAAATCTATAAGTTTCAGATGTCCCTGTTCCGATAATATTATATTTTCAGGGCACAGGCCTCTGAATATAATAGCCTGCGGTTTTCTCGTATGCAGATATTCAATTACTTCGCAGAGTTCCAGAGCCCATTTAATAATAAGTGCTTCGTTCAGATATCCTTCAATATTACTGATAATGCCGGATAATTTTGTCCCCTTTATATATTCCATAATAAGATATTTTTTTCCGTCTGCGTCAAAGGCATCGTCTATATCGGGGAGATTTATATGTTTCAATCTGAGAAGCAGTTCTGCTTCAAACTGAAATTGTTCGATAATCTGCTGTTTTTCTACAACATTTAAATTGTCAGAAAGGAGTTCTTTAATAATAATATCTTTTTGAGTCTGTATGTTTTTTCCTCTGTATATTCTGCTTACATGACTGGTAGTAACAGGCCTGTTAATAAAATAAATATTTCTGAGAACAGTTCCTTTTTCCAGTATTGCCTTCTGGGAACCATCCTGTTCATTCGGAGGATACATAATATATAAGTTTGCAGTTTATTCCATAAAAACACTTCATTTATTATATCATATTTTTCTTATATCTACCAATTATTTTATTATTTTTTTATGACAGGTAGATTCACTTTTACTGGAAATTGGGCTTAATTTTGTAAATCTATTAATTAGTGAGTAGTGAATAGTAAAAAGTAAGTAAAATCCAATTTTTTTCACTATTCACTAACAACCATGACCGGTTCGGTCACAACGAAGTATAAGGATCTGTTCCTCCTGTCACGCGTCACGCGTTACGCATCACGATTCTCATATTATACGTAAATATCTCTCTGCCCCAGTTCTATCCTTTTAAGCATTTTTCTTACCTTTTCTCTTGTAGTTTCATGTTCTATATCTCTTTCTATCATATTTTCTATAAGATTAAATCCCTGTTCTTTCAAAGAGGAATCGGCAAAATCATAGAGATATTCGGCAAAGGTTACTATAGCATTGGGGAGACAGTGTGATTTTATGAGGCCCGGTTTGGCAAGGTCCATAAAATCTTTCCCCACTCTTCCCAGTCTGTAACAGGCAGTACAGAAAGACGGTATATAGCCATGTTTTATCATATCTCTTATAACTTCTGCCATAGATCTTGTATCACCGAGAGAAAATTGTTCCCCTTCTGCACTGTGGTCATCATGCTTATATCCTCCTGGATTTGTCCTTGAACCGGCGGATATCTGAGATATACCGAGTTCGAAAGCAGATCTTCTCATAGAAGAATTTTCTCTGGTACTAAGTATAATACCTGTATAAGGTACAGCAATTCTGAGAACTGCTATTATTTTCTTGAAATCTTCATCTGAAACTGCATTTGGAGGATGATAGCTTATGTCAGAACCTAGAGCCGGTTCAATTCTTGGAATAGATATTGTATGAGGGCCGAGGCCGAATTTTGCCTCCAGATGCTTTATGTGGCTGAGAATTGCCAGAATTTCATATCTCCAGTCATAAAGACCGAAAAGAACACCTATTCCTACATCGTTAAATCCTGCTTCGAAAGCCCTGTCCATGGCTTCAAGTCTGTAAAGGTAATTTGTTTTAGGCCCTTTTACATGGAGTTTTTTATAGGTTTCTTCATGATAGGTTTCCTGAAACAACTGGTATGTACCTATATTACACCTGTTTAATTCCCTGAATTCTTCTATCGAAAGCGGTGCTATATTTACATTAATCCTTCTTATATTGCCATGTTCGCTTTTGACTGAATAAATTGTTTCTATTGATTTGAAAATATAGGAAAGTCCTTCATGTGTATAAGATTCTCCTGCTACAAGAAGAACTCTTTTATGTCCCTGTGAGAGAAGCACTTCCACTTCTTCTCTGATTTCATCCTGATTGAGAGCTTTTCTTATGAGAGGTTCGTTTGCTTTTCGAAAGGCACAGTACAGGCACTCGTTATTACATAGATTGGATATGTAAAGAGGTGCGAATAGAACGAGTCTGTTCCCGTAGATTTCTTTTTTTATCCATACTGCCGTTTTATAGATCTGCTCCAGCAATGCCCCGTCTGTCACCTTTAAAAGTGTAAGGACATCATTGTAATCTATTCCTTTTAATTCTTTAGCTTTTGCAAGGATTTCAGAAATTTTACCATGTGAAATATCAATTTCCTTTTCAATTTCTTCAAAGATTTTTTTATTGTCTATTATGTTATTCATTGAATTACCTTCTTTCTTAATTTATATGAGAATCGTAACGCGTTACGGGAGAAGCAAATTCTTATTTTTCGTTGTGACCATACCGGTCATGGCTGTTAGGGGTTGTAAAAAAATAACCTTATCATATTTACAATCGTGACGCATCACGCGTAACGCGTGACGCGAGGACAAAAAACATAATTTGCCAGAGTTATTTTCTTACAGTCCCTTAGTAAAGGTGAAAGGTGAAAAAATAGTTAATGTCTTACTTTACTCACTATTTATACACTTTTTAAAATGAACGGGATCTCCCGGGTCGTCAAAAGCTATTTCATCTCCTGTACTTCTTACCCTGTTCTCTATACAGGATTTACATTCACCTGCCATTTCTTCAAGGCATGGTTTATTATCATAAAGCTGATAGCTTTTTCTGTATTTTACCGGCGTAATATTTGGCATGATCACATTGGCACCGCATTTAAGTCCCATTTCTCTTCCGCGAGGGTTTATTGCCTGAAGGGCAGTTGTTGAAGCAATATTCACATCCTGGAGATATATTTTTGTGAGGGCTATCATTTTTAATGATAGTTGAAATCTTCTGTTAATTTCTTCATCTGTATTTAATGCAATAAGAGGGGCATCTTTATGAGGAAGATATGGCCCCATACCTATCATGTCAATATCCATGTCTTTAAAAAACCGTATGTCTTCCACCAGATCTTCTTCTGTCTGGCCGGGAAGTCCGATCATTACTCCCGTTCCTGTCTGATAACCTGTTTTCTTCAAATCACCGAGGCATTCTATTCTTTTTTTCAGACTGTAACCTTCTGGATGAATTTCTCTGTAAATTTTTTCGTTTGTTGTTTCTATTCTGAGTAAATATCTGCTTGCTCCCGAGTCAAACCATTTTTTGTAAGTTTCGCAGGTCTGCTCACCTGCACAGAGAACAATTCTTAATTTCCCGTCAGTTTCTTTATTTATTCTTCTGACGGTTCTGCTGACGAAATCAATAAATTCTCTGTCACTTCTTTCTCCTGATTGAAGCACAACGGAACCGTATTTGTTGTCCCATGCCCAGAGAGCACATTCTGTTATCTCCTGTTCTGTCATCATATATCTGTCTGAAGGACTATCCCGTCTTATACCGCAATAGTAACAGTTTCTGGCACAGATATTACTGAATTCTATAAGACCTCTCAGGAAAACCCTGTTCCCTGTATATTTTAATTTTACTTCATAGGCCATTTCATAGAGTTTTTTCAGTTCTTCCTCATCCTTAATCTTCAGCCAGTAAAGTAAGTCTCTTCTGTCAAATTTTTTCATAAAATTTTTCACGCCTCACGCCTCACGCCTCACGCCTCACGCCTCACGCCTCACGCCTCACGCCTCAC
>JBEHWO010000383.1:0-6330 GCA_040217695.1 Vulcanimicrobiota bacterium
TTCAACAGGAAGCCAAAAATTCAATACCGAAAGGCTCGTTATTGGCTGATTCCGCCGGCTTGATAACTGGTTAGAGCAGCAGAGAACTTGCGATATATGTAAATGGTTATCGAAATCGGAAGATTGCATAATAATGGCCGGGTCAATACTTGCTTAATAAAACAAAAATTGTTATAATATGTCTAATAATATATAATTATAAGTTAAATAAGTCCTGTTTAATCGTAATTAACTATTATTAATCGGTAAAATTTAATCTTTAATTGTAATTAACTATCATTAAGGTAAGAGAAAATGAAAATTCGGGAAAGCGGACATTATGTAACAACAATAGATGGGTATAAAGCTTTTATTCCTGAGCCATTGCCTCCCAACCCCGGTTTGAAAGTAGATAAAGAATTAGAGGATCTGGTTTTTCAGGCTCATCTTTCTTTAAGTAAGCTTGATGGGTTAGGATGCTTTATTACACCTGAGTTACAGGAAAAGATTATTAATACATACATTAAAAAAGAGGCCCTTCTCAGTTCTCAAATTGAAGGTACCCGGGCTACTATGGAAGATGTTTTTGCTTATAAACAGATACCTCTTGCTAAAAGTGGAGAAGTAGAACAAGTTTTTAATTATATAGAGGCTTTAAATTACGGAAGAGAGATGCTGGAAAAGCTACCTATATGTTTACGTTTAATTAAAGAGATGCACGCAGTTTTGCTTAAAGGTGGAAAAGGTATGCCTGGCAGTATCAGAAACAAGCAGGTTATAATTGGAGACCTACCCCGTCATGTTCCTCCTCCACCGGATAAACTTAATGAACTTTTAAAAGAATTTGAAGACTATCTAAATGAAGAAAGCAATGATTATAGCCCTTTAATCAAATGTTCTTTATTACATTATCAGTTTGAGGCTATTCATCCGTTTATTGATGGAAATGGGAGAATAGGCAGAGTCTTGATAACTCTATATTTGATATGGAAGGGCATTATTAAGACCCCTTTACTTTATCTGAGTTATTATTTTAAAAAAAATCTGCAGGAATACTATGATCGATTAAAGTGGGTCAGTGATAAAGGAAATTTTGAACAGTGGGTAACTTTCTTTTTAAATGGAATTCTTGTAACTGTAAATGCTGTTATAAAAACAAGTAAAGATATAGTCAGCTTACAGGATAAAAACAGAAAAATATTATTAACCGGGAAAAAAGTTTCTACTACTATGTTATTACTTATTGAAGATTTAATTTTAGATCCTGTAATCTCTATAAGAGACGTTCAGGCTAAATATAATGTTACTAATAAGACTGCTTCGAATATTATATATCAGTTAATAGACCTTGGTATTCTTGAAGAAAGGGATATTAAGAGGCAAAGAGATAAAAGTTTCAAATATTCTGAATACATAAAAATTATTAAAGAAGGAACTGAACAATAAATGATGTTCCGTTAGTAATTTGATTATGAATTATTCTTGTGAGGAAACTTTTGGATATCAAAAGGATAAATCTTTATGGCACTTAATTCAGGCACAATACTAAAAGGATATGAAATAAAAGAGACCATAGGCAGCGGCGCCATGAGCACCGTCTATCTGGCACAGAGGAGAAATCGTTCCTATGCCGTGAAAGAATTAAGAACAGATTTTTCCTCTTCCGAAGAAGAAAAAATCTGCATCAATGCTTTTCAAAGAGAAGCAGATCTTCTCTACAGTCTGGATCATCCCGGCCTTCCGAGATTGTATACGAATTTTAAGTATAATGGCAAATCCTATCTGGTTATGGAATATATTAAAGGTAAAAGCCTGGAAGATATAATTAAAGACAGAACAAAACCCTTTGAAGAAGAAAAAGCATTGCGGCTGGGAATACAGATATGCGAAATACTCTGTTATCTCCATAATCTTTCTCCTGAACCTGTCATATACAGAGATTTGAAACCTTCCAATATTATAGTCACGGGAGAAGACAGATTACGATTGATAGATTTCGGAGTCGCCAGACGTTATGACCCGGGCAAAGACTGTGATACGGTAAGGCTCGGCACGCCCGGCTATGCCGCTCCCGAACAGTGCAGGAAAAAGGGACAATCTATCCCTCAATCGGATATATATGCCCTCGGTGTTGTCCTTCATCAGCTTCTGACTCTGTATGACCCTTCTGTGACGCCATTTAAATTACCTGCCATAAGGAAATTGAATCCGGCTGTTCCCGAACAGATGGAATATCTTATAAATAAAGCAATCAATCTGACTCCGAGAGACAGATATATAGATACGTTTCTGTTCAGAGACGAACTGGTGGACTATTATGAGGAACACTTTACAAAATTCACCTCTCCTTACAGTGAAAAACTGCCTTATATGAAAGATAAGAACTGTCCGAATTTTTTCGGATGGCCTTCTTTTTATAATAAATATAAGCTTCGCCTGTTATCTTTTTATCCATATGCACATCATGTCCGTAATAATATAAATATTATATGTAATAAGATACTTACACGCTTTAACCGGTTAAACAGTTACGGAAAACTTGCCGCAGTTTTTGCCGTAACTTTTACAGGATTGTTAATTATATGGGGTTTTACCCCTTCGGCAGACCATAAAATTTTATCGTACCGGAACGGATTAAAAACCGTCTTTACTCCTGCTCCTTCCGCCACGGCGATACCTGCTGAAACTCCTGAACCGACAGAGATTCTAGATGGTTATTTAATTGTTCCCGGTACAGGTATGGCAGATCTCAGAATGAACGAATCCACCCTGGAAGATGTAAAGGAACTGCTGGGAGAACCGGAGGGTATACCTGTAAAGGAACGGGGGAATATTAAAGTGGTTTATGATAAGGAAAATTTTACTTTCTGGTTTACTGCCGATAAATATATACTCAGGGGGATATGGATACGGAATAGTTCCTGTAAGACTTCAAAAGGAATATGTATCGGTTCGGATATTATAACGTTAAGGAATGCGTATGTACATGGTCTTTTAGATCCAAAGAAGAAGATTTATTACTCTGATGATGGAACGGATTATTATTATGATGCCGGAATAATTACATCCATTTTCTTATCCGATCGGCTCCCCCTGACTTCTATTCCTCAACCTTCTCCGACTGTTGATAGGTATCTAATGAAATCTGCTCCTGATGCTATTTTTGATGATATGTGATGATGATTTACGGGTGGGATACCATTCCGGATAGAGCCATGGAAGGAAATATTCAATAGATGCTGAAATATTCCAGTGGTTTTTAGATAAAGGAGATATATGATTATGATTGATTCCTATGATTTCGGAACTATAAAAATATCCGGGAAAACATATAAATCTGACGTTATAATTTATCCTGACAGAGTGGACGGTAAATGGTGGAGAAAAGAAGGACATTCCCTTCATCCTGACGATCTTAGAGTAAGTACAAAAAGTAATGTCCGAAAAAGATTAAGTAGCTATTTACCTATTGTGAGTATGTATAGAAACTTTAGGACAAAACTTTTTAGAACTACTCTAAAGATGTAATTGATGAAAAACCTGAAGTTATGGTTGTCGGAACCGGTAAATATGGCATTATGCAGATACCGGAAGAAACATCTGACCGGATTATTTCCTGTGGTATAGAATTAATAGCCGAACCTACGGATAAGGCCTGTTCGGTATTCAATGAACTCAGAAAAACGAAGAAGGTAATTGCCTGTCTCCATCTTACCTGTTAACGGCCATGACCGGTTCGGGCACAACGAAGTATGATAATCTCTTCCTCCCGTCACACGTCACGATTCTCATATAAATTTACTCGAGCAATCTGATTATCCCCGCACTTCCGTCAACTTCAACTACCTGTCCGTCTTTCAGAATGGACATTACATTCTCCACACCTACAACACATGGTTTGCCGTATTCTCTTGCCACAAGTGCTCCATGCTGAAGCATGCCTCCCACTTCAAGAACAATAGAAGCAGCATTTATAAAAAGAGGTGTCCATCCGGGGTTTGTTGCTCTTGCAACCAGAATATCTCCCGATTCCAGAGGTTTTTCGTCAGGATGTTTCAGAACCTTTACAGGCCCTCTTACAATTCCCGGAGAAACTGCCTGACCTGAAAGCTCACCTTCTTTTACCTCTCCAGGAGGGAGGCGGAGGATTTTACCCCTCGAATCAATTATACGTGGGAAAGCCTTTACATTTTTCAGCTTTTTTAGAAATTCCGTGTTTTTTTCTGCTATTTCCCTGAGATTTAACGAAGTATCCGAAAGTCCCCTGTCAAGGTCGTCAAAAGTCAGATCGAAAACCTGTTCCCTGCAATCGAGTCTTCCTTCCTTTACAAGCATGTCAGCTTCTTTTAAAACTTTTTCCCTCAACATATGATTGAGCATTATCATATAATATTTATGATTTTCCCTGTAACCTCCGAAGGTCTCTATGATGCGGTAAAACCTCTGAAATTTTCTGCTCGTAATCCATCCTTTTTTATGGGCCACTTCTGAAAGATATTCGAAGGCCTTATATCTTTCTTTCTGACTCTGCTCATAAAGGGTCTGAGGATTCTGAGCAGTATCTTTGATTTTAGAAAGAGAAATTATCTGTTGAAGCAGCATACCCGGGTTATCAACATACCTGTCTGTGGAAATATCCATTTCTACCGCACCGCGAAAGCCGTAATTTTCCATAAAATCATCCCAGCCATGAAGAAATTCTCCTGAAATTTTTCTCTCTCTGATTTTTTGATTGAAACTATCGACATCTTTCATGTCTTCAGGGTTGGCAAGTTCTGACAGATGATAAAGGGCAAGTCCCATTTCAACCGTTATATTTCCGGGAAGAGATCTGTCAATATTATCTAACTGTTTTCTCACCTCTTCACTGTCATGTTCAAATAATTTCCTTATTCTGTCTTCAGCACCTATGGATATCAGAAGAACAGGAACCATGGTATGCATGATGATATGAGCCGTTTTTTCCATAGACTTTTGCGCAAAATCTCTGAAAGACTGTTTCTTTTCTTTCTCTGCCTTCATTTCAATAAGATATTTTTCAACCTGTCTCTGATAATTTTTAGCCATATGTTCCGGCAGTATGGCTGCCTCGAAAAGTCCTGCTATGGCATCAGGCATATTCCATAAAGCACTGAGCTGCATTCCCTTAAAACAGGAAGGGGCTTTCCCCGGTATATATTCTTTTACATCTGAGTTCAGTAAAATATCGGAAGTCAGAGTATCCATCATTCTGAATCTCCCGGCAAAAAACTCTTTTGTTACGAGTGTAAAAAGATTGGAGAGATTCATGTAAAGACGGCATCCGCAGGATTTTCCTATACCTTCTGAAATATTACTCAGAAGATTTCTTCCGAAAACGTTCTGTAAAGCCCGTGACAATATGGAGTTAATCCAGTCACAGCCCATAACTGATATGGGGCCGTGAATGCCCTGATTGGTTAAAGCAAGATCCAGATAAAGATGTTTTTGCTTTCCCGGAACCGTTATCATTTCCTCGGGAAGAGGTATGTGAGTCGTAATGGGTCTGGCCTGTAGCATATAGAGTTTTCCCCCTGAATAGGCCCATTCGATATCCACAGGTTTTTCATAAAAAGTCTCGATTTTATTGAGTATATCGGTTAATTCCAGAATTTCGTTGTCTGATAGAGTAAATTCTTCATGGCGGGGATCTTCTCTTTCCTCTGTTCCTCCTTTCTCGTTAAGCCATATAGAAAGTTCTTTTTTTCCCAATTTCTTATCTAAAATCTTTCTGTTTACCTTATCTACGATAAACAGATCGGGAGATACTATACCTGAGACTACAGATTCTCCGAGTCCCCGGTTTGCATTTATTACACCTTCGTCATAACAGTTGTTTAACGGATTAAGAGTAAAACCGACACCCGATGTTTCACTTGCAATCTGTTCCTGAATGACTACTGCAATCTTCGGATCATCTACGGAAAAATCATGTTCTTTTTTATAAAGGACTACTCTTTTATCCAGACAGGAAGCAAAGGCTTTTTTTATTGCTTCTTCCATGTCGTCAGGCCTTACTCCGAGAACCGTTTCATACCCTCCTGCAAAAGATGCGCCTTCCAGGTCTTCTTCGGGAGAAGAAGAACGGACTGCAAAAAATTTCTTTTCGCTGCCCATATCTGTAAGAACTCTGTGAAATTCTTTTTTCTGAGTTTCCGTTAACTCCAGCTTACAGGCCAGATCTTTTAAAGAATTACATATTTCTCCCAGTTCTTCCGGTGAAGATGTTAAAAACCTGTTCCAGTCCGGCCCTGATTTGATGGTATCAAACCATGGTTTGAAAAATGCTACTGTGAGAACAAAGCCGGGAGGAACGGGAAAACCGGCGTGAGA
>JBEHWO010000384.1:0-6327 GCA_040217695.1 Vulcanimicrobiota bacterium
CAGAAGATTCGACAGAAGATTCGACAGAAGATTCGACAGAAGATTCGACAGAAGATTCGACAGAAGATTCGACAGAAGATTCTTCGTCACGCACATCAGATAAAGAGTTATTGATAAAAGATGTCAATATATCATTTATACCTTTAATATCCAGTCTTGTATCACTGTCTATATGTAAGGATCTGGAGATAATTACAGAGAATTCCTCCGGTATACCCTGTATCAACCGTGGCGCGGGAAAACTTTCCAGTTGAGTTCTGAGTGAAAGAAGAGGATCCTTTGCCCCTTTTATGCCGTCATGAATTTCTCTGACAGATTTACCATACTTACGTTTTGTAAGCAGTTCATACAATATAGATGAAAGAGAATATGCATTTGCACTGGCTCCCGGCGTGACCCATACACTTTTACTTACCTGTTCGGGAGCAACATAATTCCATATTTCAGGAATATTGGAATAATTCACCATTACTTCAGGTATAAGAATACCTTTTATTTTCAATTCACCCTGGGAATTTATAAGAATATTTTCCGGTCGTAAGTCTTCATGTATAATTTTCAAGTCATGGATAGCAGTAAGGCCATTGCAGATTTGAATACATATTATAGCTATATCTAATAAGGAGAATTCTTCTCCTCCGTCTATTAAATCTCTCAGAGTCTGTCCGGGGAAATACTCAAATATCTGAATCCAGCTTCCGTTATCAGCCTGCTTTATATCAAAACAATTCAATATAGTTTTCTGTCTGAGACCAAGAAGTAAATCCATACCCCGCCTTTTTTTTGGTATTAATTCCAGAATATAATAATTACCATGTGCATCTCTTGCACGGAATCCGCGGCTGAACTTTGACCATCCGCCCAGTTCAAGTTCTGTTAAAAAAGCATATTCATCGAGTATAAGATTTGGTTCAAAATCTGCCATACTTATTTACAGGGATATTACTCCTTTTAAAATCGTGACGCGTGACGCGTGACGCGTGACGCGGGGAGAAGAAGACTTTTATTCATGAGTGAGTGGTTAGTAGTGAGCAGACACTAATCGTATTAATTCACTACTCACGATTCACTACTCACGCTTTATTATTCACTGTTTCTAATTCCTGAATTATCTTAATATACACGCCTCTAATATCTCTATGCATATTAGAGGCGTGTTTAAATACAAGATATTACTGATATATCATTACTTTTTATCTGTAACTACTTCTACAGTGAACTTGGTCTTTGTCGGATCATCTTTAAGCCAGCCTTCAAAAGATAACACTTTGTCTCTGCTGACCTTTACAATTATTGCAATCTCTTCACCTTTACGGAGAGGTCTTGCAAAATAAATCCTCCTCTTAAGTAGTTCTTTGTTAGGCGGTTCTATATCTTTTCTTTCGCCTCTGTAGAAAATTAAATCGAAATAGTCTATATTTTCATAAAAGACTCTGAAACCTTTTATAATTGGTGATTTGTAGGGAAGTACTGTTCCTGCAGGGACTAAATGCTGAACAGTCTTACCTACTGTTCTTATACCTATTGTTTCGGAAGTAACAATTTTCGGCTTAAAACCCGGTTCTTTATGTAAAAGATAATGATATGACGTAGCACCTCTTGCGACGGCCTTGTCAGGATCTCCAAGGGTTAAAGGCTCTATACCGAAGAAATCCGCCAGTCTTTCTCTGACAGCATGAACCTTTGTCATACCGCCGTTGAGGAGGACTGCATCAACCTGAGGCATAACACCACCCATTTTTCTTTTTGCTTTATGTAATACATCCAGAATAGGATATATAACATTTTCAGCCTTTGAATAATCTATATGACCGAATTTATCCACATCTGCAAGAGTAAAATTTTCCCCGAGTAAAGGTGATATAATTTCATCATATTCTCGTTTGGAAAGATCATATTCAAAGGTTCTGTTATCCCATACGTTACCTCTCAGGAGATTTACAGTAACATTTTCTACCGGCTTTCCAAAAAATCTTTTATTTTCAATTTCACTTGTAAGTTCCACTTTAATCTGTTCGGCAAAAGATACAAATTTCGCCCTGAGCATCTCTTTTTCTATCTCATTCAGCGAGTCTATGTCAACTTTCTTTCTAAATTTCTCTATAAACCTGTCAGCCAGAAGATTATCAAAGTCATCTCCACCGATTCTGGTATAACGAGAAATAGCAATATCATCTACATCAACCCTGTTTTTCTCATGGTTGAAAAAGGCTGTATGGAACGATACATCAAGGGTTCCGCCGCCAAGATCAAAAACAAGAACATTTCTCGGTTCATTAAAATCTATAAGAGAAGAAGGGATTTCTTCTCTGTTCTGACGATTGATAAAATCATACAACGCTGCTCTTGGCTCGTCAAGAAGGATATCTCTTGAAGAACCGTCATCTTCGGTACACTTAAAACCTGCCAGCTGAGCTGCTCTGAGTGTAGCTGCCCTCATATCTGTGTCAAAAGAAGCTGGAACTGTTATTACAACATCATCAGGCTCAAATCCAAAAAAATCTTTGGCAGAAATTTTAATCTGACGCAGTACGAGAGATGCAATTTCTTCAGGTTTCCATTCTCTTCCGTCAAAATTAAACGTTTTAGTTGTACCCATATAATTTTTGACTGATTTTACGACTCTACTTGACTGCCTTACCAGCATAGCTTTGGCATATTCACCTACTATAGGTACTTCATTTTCTCGGAAGTAAACAAAAGAAGGCAAAATTTCCTTTTTAACGATACCACTTCCAATAGAGGTCATCGTAATAGGAACCAATTTGGCTTCAACCTGTTTGGTTTTCAAATCTACCTTTCCCCAGCTCATTAAAGAATTAGTAGTACCCAAATCAATTCCCAGATAAAAATTCTTCTTACTAACAGCCATAATTTTGCTCCTTTTCAACACACTCTAAAAAAATCTTATAAGAAATTTCTCATATAAAAACATTTAAAAGATCTCCCGAACTTTTGGTCTAGAGATAATATCTTTCCCGTATGTCCATCCCGGAGCGTAAACTTTAACCTTCTTTATCTCTTTTCCGTCTTTAAATTCAGATCCCTCATAATCATAATTTTCCGATTGTAACAGATTAATCTGCAATTCACAACCAATATCTGCCATAGGAGTAATACCATACTTTTTCAAGAAACTATGATACATCCTTATAGTCATTGTAGAATTTTCTGCTTCAGGTGAAGGTTCCCACCCTTTTGCTTTAAGATCTTTAATCTGTTTCTCAGTCTGGGCTACATTATCAAGTAAATTACCATATTCCGGTGAATTCATCTGTTTAAATAGATCTATTATAGCTTTCTGCTGAGTCTCAATTTCTAAATTACCGGCCCTTCCCTTTATATCATCCAGCTCCTGCTGGGTCATTTCATAAGCACTCATAAGATCCGCATTCTCACTCTTTATAAGTCTGAGTTCTTCTTCAATTGTTCCAGATATACTGTCAGTTGATGAAGTAGTTTTTGCTGCCACAGATGAAACATTATTAGTAAAAACTCTCATTAATTCGATCAATTTTCTAGACATATTAAACTTGGCTTTAAATCATACCGGGAAGGTATTTTTCTGCTTAAATAAAGCAGATTAAAACCAACTCCTCCTTTCTAACTATAACTAATGATCCACTCTCAGTGATTTCCAGGAGTTCTATCATAAGTCTGTCCAATAAAAACTATTATAACAAAGAACGATTACTAAAAGCAATATTAGATAGTGTTTTTTTACAACAGATAGATTCACTTTTACTGGAAATTACACTTGATTTCATAAATCTATTAATCAGTGAGTAGTGAGTAGTGAAAAGCAAATAAAATCCGACCTTTTTTTTCATTTTTCACTTTTCGCTTTTCACTCTGAATATTCTGTGATAAATTTCTTTTTCCATTGTATATAAAATTACCTGTTATTTTTAAACACAATCAATTTTTTCTATGCTATAAAATTACATTATAATAATTATTTTCTGTATGTCTGTATTTAACATTACCATGCAAAAATCCTCCCAAAATACAGATAATTTAAAAAAAATAGTGCTCAGTGTTCAATTACATATAAAAAATCTATCCGAAAAATGTATCTGTTCACCGATCACCGTTCATCGCTCACTGTTCGAGCCATCTGGCCACATGTTTTGCAAAATAACTTATTATAATATCGGCTCCTGCCCTTTTAATAGAAGTCAGGATCTCCAGAGCTATTTTCTTTTCATCAATCCATCCCATAGCAGATGCAGCTTTAATCATAGAAAATTCACCGCTCACATTATAGGCCGCCACAGGAACATCCAGTACATCTTTCACTTTAGATATTATATCCAGATAGGACAGAGCAGGCTTTACCATAATTATGTCTGCCCCTTCAGCTATATCCAGCCTCACTTCTTTCATAGCTTCTCTGGAATTGGCAGGATCCATCTGATAGGTACTTCTATCGCCGAATTTCGGCGGTGAATCTGCGGCTTCTCTGAAGGGCCCATAAAATGCGGAAGCATATTTAACTGCATAGGACATTACAGGAATATGAGAAAAATCTCTTTTATCCAGAAGAGTTCTTATAGCATCAACACGACCGTCCATCATATCAGAAGGTGCTACCATATCTGCCCCTGATTCTGCATGAGAGAGGGCAGTTTTTGCTATAAGCTCCAGAGAAGGATCATTTAAAATAACATTATTTCTGACCTCGCCGCAGTGTCCATGACTTGTATATTCACAGAGACAGACATCTGTGATAACAAGGAGATCTGGTGCCAGGGATTTTATCTTCCTTACCCCTTCCTGAATGATACCTTCAGGGTCATAAGCACCGCTCCCATGTTCATCTTTATAAGAAGGCAAACCAAAAAGTATTACTCCCGGTATACGTAAATTGACTATTTCTTCTATTTCTCCTTCGAGCCTGTCTATTGAAAAATGATAATTACCCGGCATAGAAGATATCTCCTCTTTTATAGATTTGCCATGTTTTAAAAAAAGAGGATAAATAAAATCATCAATGGAAATTTTTGTCTCTCTCACAAGACGCCTTATATTTTCAGAAGCTCTGAGTCTTCTTGAACGAACTCTCGGAAAATTCATCACTTTTTCTCCTTTTCCTCATATGGAGGATTTTTTATCAATTCATCAAGTCCGTCAAAAAGAGTTTTGCCGGCAGCAATTACCATGTTATGCCCCTGCCTGATGGCATAGTAACTATTTTTATCCTGTTTTCCGAACAATAATACTGCTTCTTCCCTGTCTTTATTGACTATTTTCACAGTCATAGATGGCTTATCAAGACCATATTTCTTTAAATCCTTTACATGTTCGGATATAACATTATCTGCTTTAAGATTTATAACATTCATAAGCTGAGTATCAATCTTCCATGATGTAGCCTTTTTCTGTTCAGGTTTTGAGAGTATCCAGTTATTATCTTTATCTTTAGTTCCTGAGAGTATAATCTTACCATTCGTTATTTCAAAAGATACAATATCTCCGAAAGGAACATCAAAAACAGATTTATCTCTCCATAATTCAGGATCTTTAGAAAGATTATCTATAGAAGAAGCTTCTATAAGAAGAAGCTGCGGTTCTTCAACTCTTTTGGCATAATAACCGCCTCCTGTATCATCCTTTTTTCCTATAAGAAGTCCTTTTCTTGCTTTATCCTTACCTGTAAACAACGTTATATCAATAAAAGGCTTATCAAGTCCATACAAAGCCATGTCAGTTGTTTCTTCTTTTATAAAATCTTTAACCTTTAAAGCACTTACAGAATTTATCCAGCCTTCGATCTGCCCTGCATCACCTCTGGCATTAAAGGGTTTCGCTATGGTCCATCTATTCTTTTGATCTTTCTGACATTTTACCAGTTTATTACCGGTTTTAAATTCAAATTCTCCTACATCCGAGGAAGTACAGGATATTACAGTTTTATCACGGTATTCGAGTAAAGGCTTGTTAAAATAGCTGTCTACTACATAACTGGCAATAGTAAAAATATTCTTATCACCTTCTATCTGACCGTAATAAGAATTTTCATCAAAGGTTTTCTTACCGACTGAGATGACTTTTGCAGTACCATCGTCAAGAGTAATTGTAACAACAGGACATGGCTTATCAAGGCCGTAAGCGGAAAGACCTTCCGACCGGTCAGTTAATTTCTGTTCTGACTTAACTTCACCTATATTGGCAAGCAGGCCATTTACCATTCCTTCGTCTGCCAGTGCCCTGACAGGAGAGGTAATATGCCAGGTTTTATCCTGTTTTTCAAAGGATATTTCCACTGTTTCCTGCTTTAATTTAATACTCTTTACCTTTTCCGTATCTTCAATCTTAAGGACAATC
>JBEHWO010000385.1:0-6320 GCA_040217695.1 Vulcanimicrobiota bacterium
ACTCATAATATATGTGATTTTGATAGATATAGTAATATCATATCTATAATTTCCCTTGTCTGAAGTAGTATTTTTTGCCTGATAAATTAACATAAACTATTATAAAGAATCAATCCAATCATGATAAATAATTCTAATATACCTCACTATAATTGATGTGTTATCCAGTTCAATACAAACAGAAAGAGAGCTTTAATATATAATAATAAAAAACTGTAAAAGTGTAAAATTTACAGAGTGTAAAAATTTACACTTTTCTCTCACAAAAAATCATTTTTCCCGGAGGTCTTATAAAAAATTTTCTGCCTTATACCACAGGGATTTGTGTGAGTAAAACAGAATATTTTTTCTTGCTGGTATAAAAATTGCCTTTATATAATGATATAAATAAAAAGTCTGCTTCAAAAAGCATGGAATTGCGAAGAGCCATGCTGGAAAGAGGACAGTGTGAAAAAATATATGTTAATGTGTTTCATTTTTACACTTTTAAAAGGAGAATCGTAACGCGTAACGCGTGACGCGTGACGGGAAGAGCAGACCTTCAGTATTTGGTGTGACCTGGCAGGTTATGACCGTTAGTGAGGTGATGGAATATATGAGTGTGACTCGTGAAAAGTGAAAAGTAATGCGTGACGCGTGAGCGTGATGCGTGTAAACAATTATGTAATCACAAAAATCATAGTAAAAAAGGGGTTTATGTAATAGAGAATCATTTACCAATCCCGGTCATCCCGGAAATCCCATAAATCCCTGTCAGAGAGGAGAAAGTGTGTGAAAAAATACAGTATTTTAATTTTTATTTTAGCAATTACTTTACTATCAGGCTGCGGAGGAGGAGGTGACAGCAGCGGTATCATACCGAACAATGTATCTGTACAATCCACTCACACACCTGCTCCGGGAACACTCGTTCAGGTTCCAAATAATCCGGCAAATCCATCAATTACTTCATATCTTCCTGGAGGAACATTCAATGTGACAGTTCAATTCCCCGGGGCAGATTCAGGTGCTAAACACAGAGAAATTTCATCTTCAGATCTCCCCTATAATTCCCATACACTCAGGGTAACAATTACAGGTGAAGCAATCATAACACCTATGACGGGAGAAAGAACTGATCTTGACCCTTCCGGAGCAGGAACCTATACATTGACAATTCCCGATGTGCCTGTAGGCCTGAACACTGCAGTAATAGAAGTCATAGACCCTTCGGGAAATCTCCTCTGTCAGAGAAAACACGGGTTTTATATGACTCCCGGAGGAACGGCAGGGCCGGGGCTTATCATTCCCGGCATTACAATTCAGAGTGACGGGTCATGTATACCTCAAAATATAGATATACCCCTGGGAACAACCCTTGTTTATCAAAATCAGGATTATGATAATGACAGAACAGTGCAGATGAACAGCGGGTTATTGAATGTTGGCCCTATAGCTCATGCGGAACACATAACACAGCCAGCGACTGCAGAAATTTTCCACACTGCCACATGTTCCTTCCCCGGAGAAGGCATATATAATTATGATACAGGCTACGGTTCTCCAGGAAGAGTCCTTGTTTACGGTCTCCCCTATCTTACTTCAATAACAGACAGCACAGGTGATAATAAAGATGAAGCATCAGAACTGTCTTCTGTAAGTTTTACCCTTAACGGCACAAATTTTGGTTCAAATCAGGGAAGTGTAAATGGTTCTATAAGGTTTATTCAGGTTATGGAAAATGATCCGAATAACCCCTGGGGAACTGTTTATGATACTGTAAATATTCCCAACTGAACAGATACGATAATAGAAGGTTCTATAGATCTTCCGGGAGGTAAATACCGCATAGAGGTAAGTGTAAGAGGAGAACATACGGCAGAAACAGTTTTCTATTACAAAGGAAGTGGAAACTTCGAGGTAATAGTAGGTGATCCAAACTCAACACCGACTCCGACACAGGGGCCCACTGCACCTCCCAGAAGTGCTTCTTTTTCTGTTCTGGACTATGGCACAGGCACATCGCTTGCTATCAATGATATTTATTTTACAGGCCAGAATAAAGGCTATACAGTGGGACTTTTTGGAATAAACTATACAACAGACGGAGGGAACCGCTGGTATCACTATCCATAAAATGCAAGTTTAAAGAAAATTTATTTTACAGATGAAAATAACGGATGGGTTTCAGGTACCAATGGTAAGATTTTCCATACGTCAGACGGTGGAACTACATGGATAGAACAGACAAGCGGAGTTACAGGGAGTATAAATGGAATTTATTTTTTAAACTCGAACAAGGGATGGGCTGCAACAGGTGGAGGAAAGATTTTACATACAGTAAACGGAGGTGCTGCCTGGACTGCTCAGACCATAGGAATTACTGCAGATCAATTCTATGACATATACTTTATAGATGAAAATAACGGCTGGGTTTCAGGAAACAAGGGACAGATATTACATACTTCAGACGGTGGTGCTACATGGAATTCACAGACAAGCGGTATTTACCAAACTCATGAAATTCGTGCTATTAAATTCATGGATTCAAATAATGGATGGGCTACGAGTACGGGCGGAGAAATAATACACAGTACAGACGGAGGCAATACCTGGACATCCCAGCATATTGTCAACTACAGCACCAATGGTTTTGATTTTCATATTATAAACCAGAATAAATTACTGGCCACTGGAAATATGGGTCCAATAGTGAATACAACAGACGGAGGAAATGAATGGAATCAATTTCTAATCGGCTCAGGAAGCAGTTTTTATGCCATTCATTTTATAGATCAGAATAATGGATGGGCAGCAGGAGATAAAGGGACTATAGCCAGAACTTCAGACGGAGGCGCCACATGGGCTGTGAAAACACACCTGTCATCAGTCGATTTTATAGATGCAAATCACGGATGGGCCGGAGGAGGAAGTAATGTTCTTCATACAGTAAATGGCGGTAATAGTTGGACTCTATCCAACAACTGGGCTGTCGGTTATATTTATGACATATTTTGCCTTGATACAGATCATGTTTGGGCGGCCAATTGTTCAGATGGAGGATCTATTTCCGTTAGTTCCGATGGTGGAGTCAACTGGTATAGCTCATTTATAGAGAACAGCACTGATATTTTCAGTATCTGTTTTACAGATATAAATAAAGGCTGGTCTGTAGTATTATCAGGAATGAACCAGGTATTAAAACATACGGAAGACGGAGGAGCTATCTGGTATGAACCATATGATTTCGGTGAAGGTAAGTGTTTCTGCCGTTTATTTTGTAAACTCAAATAACGGGTGGGTTACTACATCATCAGGTATATATCACACTTCGGACGGAGGAAATTCGTGGACTCTGCAGAGTAGTTCTGTATATGGCAATAGAATCTGCTTTGTAGATGGCAGTAACGGATGGGTTTCAAATTATGAATCCATCTATTATACGACAGATGGCGGAGCTAACTGGACAAATCAGACAGGTTTATCCAATGTTACATCCATAGCTTTTGCAGATTCTTCAAACGGATGCGCCGTAAGTGGAGGCACAATTTATTATACCTCAAACGGAGGCTCTACATGGACTCCTCAGACACCTCTCACGTCTGGCGGTCTATTGGATATAGATTTTGCAGACGGGCAGAATGGTTTTATTGTTGGAGAGGGAGGAATAATCATAAAATGCACCTTGAATTAAGGTTATAAATTTCTCTCTTAAGATAAATGGACTATCCGAAAATTACATATACCGGATAGTCCATTTAATCTTACAGGCCAGAGTCAATCTACAGGATGTAACGATTGCCGCAATTCAAATAAATACAAAGATTCCGCCAATCTTTAATAAAAACCATTTAAACTTTTTCTTCATCTTCTATTTGTCTCTGTATTTTAATAGCTTCTTCAATAATAGCCTTCGCTTCTTCTATAGAAGAAGAGGTAAATAATTTCTCTGTAATTTCATCTAAAATATAAATATTAGTAATACTGTTTAACTTCTTCTGTAATTTTAAAGACTCAGGACTGAATCTGGTTTTTAAAAATTTGCTTATTAACTCAAGCTTACCTTCAAGCTTACCTTCAAGCTTACCTTCAAGCTTACCTTCAAGCTTACCTTTAAGCTCACCTTTAAGCTCACCTTCTTTAATCCATTCCTGAACTATATCCCATTCTTTCAGCATTTTTATCTCCTCCCTGAAAAATTCATATAAATATTCTCTCGTAAACCTTCTGGAGGCTACAGTAATAGCAACTGAGAATAAATCTGCCCGTTCTTTCTCATCTGCCACCCTGTTTATCAATTCCTTCTCTTTTTCCAGAGTCTTCTCAGAAGGTTTTTTCTCCAGTAAAACCAGTAAAGGAGCAAGGCCTGTTAACTTTCCGCTCTCTATATCCTCTCTATAATCCCATAGTTTTATTGCCTTGAAGCTAAAACTATTCTGTAAATCATCTCTTACTTTTACTCTGTATTCATCCGGGAATGTATCATAATTACCTTTTTCCGGATAAATTACTACTGAACATACTGGTATAGCCAATTTTTCAGTAAAAAGAGCATTATAAAGAAACACTCTCCGGAGAAACTCTCTTTCAGGAATAAGCTGAAAGTCAATATGAAGAGCCACTTTCTCCAGACCCTTCTGTAAAATATATATTGAATCCCCTCTTTTTTCCGGTATATTTAATACAGGATCTTCTATCACATTCAGACTGTAGTCACAGTTATAGCTGAAAATTAAATCAAGAAAACTTTCAGGGTGTTTTCTTGCAAGTATTTTCATTCCCTGATCTACAGGATCTTCTTTCGCCAATTCAATCACTCCTTAATAAGAGTGTAACAGAAAAAGCCATAAGAATCAATAAGATTGCCTGCTTTTTACCTGTCATTTTTAAACGCAATCAAACAAACTTCTTAATCTCTTCCTGCAGTTCCGCAAATCTATCCTTCATAAGATAAAAAATCTCCTTCCACTTCTCCCTGTCCTTAACCTCCGATTTCATTTCAAGCTCACAGGCCAGTTTTTCAAGCCTGTTGGCACTTATATTGGCAGATATGCCTTTTACAGAATGAGCAATGTGTAAACCTTCCTTTCTGTTGTCTGAACTCGGATGGGTCGGATTTATCGGATGGGTCGGATATGTCAAATTCCAAATTCTTCACGCACCTCCTGAAATACATATTTTTCATTTTAACATATCCCTGCAGGAACAACAAGAATGGGGTTAATATTGTCAGAACCATGATGTTCAGGATTTAAGGATTACCGGGATTAAAAAAGTTACAAAATCCCGGTAATCATTATAAGTATATAAACTGACTATTTTATTATTCCACCTTCTTAAATTATAGATTGTTATGAAACTAACTATAATAAAAAAATATCTTTTTCAAAGTCAGGAGATTTATGGAGGAAAAGGCTGAAACATACGCTCACCTCATAGGACAGACAATTACAGGTGCATCTAAAGGTTCGCCTTTTCACAGGTTTTGGCATTTTCTTATAGCACTGCACCTGTCAGGCACTTCGAAATGGAAAGACCATGTCCAAAGGGAAAGAGTGGAAAAAAATATAAAAGACCTTGTCACCGGTGAACTGAAAGAAGAACTTGAAAAAAATAAGAAAATCGGCATTTAAAGATACACTTCTTCCGACGGAACAGGAATATAACTGCCTTGAATTCAGCGGAAAGACTCTGGATATAATCATAGCATATCTGGTTGTAAGTTTCTCCGGCATTTCTAAAATATACCGCTATTATAAAGTTTCAAAGATAAAAAGTCTATTACCTGCTGTCAGACACTTCAGTATTTTAACAAAATTTTCAGTTCTCACCTGTTTTCTCACGGTAATTATCGAAATGTCAGGAGCATTTAAAAGGTTCAGGCATAAAGACTATACAGCAGGCATATGTAAGATAATCATGTGTGTAACTACAGGGGTGACAGGTATTGCAGGAGTTCTTATATTATTCGGAAAACTGAATTACCAGGTCTATCTCGCCCTTATAATATCAACAGTAATGACCGTTATCGCCTGGACTGTTTACATATTGTTCAGGAAATCCGGAGAAGAAATCTTTTTAAGGGAAATGGGATTATGGAAGTAATAATGGAAAGGAAATTATTATGAGTGCAAAAGAAGGGCACGGGATCAGATACAAAACAGGATTGTTACTGCTCTTTCTCCATATAATTATAGGCGATGCCTTCGGATATACCTTATCGGCCCTTTCGGTAAGGGGTTGTCAAGAAATAACCCAATCATATTTACGTCTATATCGTGACGCGTAACGCGTAACGCGTGACGCGAGGATGATAACCGTTCTAACAATTTGCCAGGGTT
>JBEHWO010000386.1:0-6301 GCA_040217695.1 Vulcanimicrobiota bacterium
ACTTTTTTTCTTCATCATTAAATATTTGAAAACCAAGATTTTTCAGGATAACTTTTTTATTTTTGCTTAGATCCGGTCTGGTATATTCATTAAGATCTATTTCTTGCTCAGGTATACCCAGTTTATTTGCTACATATTCAATATCTCTTTTATGATATTTTGATGGAATAAAGTTCCTTTTAACTGCTCGAAAATAACCAAGCTGGAGTATGAAGCCGACTCTATTTACATTTTTTCTGAGAGTTTCAAGATATTTTTCAGCCCATTTGGGCAAGTAGAAAAAATATTTTCTTTCCTCACTATTAAATTCCGGTGGATTTTTTAGGGTTTTTAATTCTGATGCACTGAGTATTTGAAGTAATGTCATTTTATAACCTCTTTTCATTTTCCATTATTGAATTACTAAACGCTCGTTTTTATTAATCAGATTTTATACATATAAAATCACCTTTTATTTAATCAGGTATTGCTAAATTTAATATAAATTACGTATTTTCTTTTAACAGATAGTATTTTTTACCTATAATTCATAATTCAGGGGTAGCGCTCACATTTTGACATTTTTTTACTCTAAGGTGTTTCCGCCAGTCATAGAGCTAGATTTAAGACTCCAGGCCTTTTTGCAAACCCTTTATTTGCAAGGATCTTAATGAATCCAAAGTTGATATATAGTTCAAATCAAAGGTATATTCTCCAAGAAAATTGATATGTTCCCAGGCAAGAGGAGACACATAAAGAAGTAAATCTCTCTTAAGCTCACCAGTTTTTTCTAAAAAATTAATAGCTTTTGAAAGATAAACAGTATTCCATATGATAATAGCATTGATCAATAAATTAAGAGCAGTAGCCTGTTGTAACTGGTCTTTTATAGCTCTTTCCCTGAGTTCACCCCGTTTCCCAAAAAATAAGGCTCTGGCAAGAGCATTCGTAGCTTCTCCTTTATTTAAGCCTTTCTGCATCCTCCTTTGTAAGTGTTCATCATAAATACAGTCCAATAGAAAAATAGTTTTTTCAATATATCCCATCTCTCTTAAAGCTATAGCGACTTTATTCTGCCTCGTATAGGAACCCAGTTTACTCATAATAATTTCTCCTGATACTTTACCTTTACGAATTGAATAAGCCAATCTTAAGACATCATCATAATTATTCTGTATGACTTTTTTGTTGATTATTCCTTTTAGATGATTTTGAATTTCAGGGTAATCGGATGGTTTACCGATTACATAAAGTTTTGCATCAGAAATATCCCTGAGTCTTGGTGCAAATCTGAAACCGAGTAAATGTGTCAGACCAAAAACCTGATCCGTATACCCGGCAGTATCTGTATAATGTTCCTCAATATTTAAATTAGTATCATGATGCAATAAACCATCTATGACATGTATTGCATCTCTGGCATTGGTATTAATGACTTTTGTATAAAATGAGGAAAATTGGTCACTGGTGAAACGATAAAATGTAGTTCCTCTGCCCATACCATAATGAGGATTATATTCTGCATTTAAAGCTGAAACCCCTATAGGAACTCTCATGCCATCAGAAGAAGATGTTGTGCCATCTCCCCAGAGAAAAGGTAAATGAAGCTGATTATGAAAATTAACCAGAGTGGACTGAGCAAGTTTCATAGTATCTTCATCCAATCTCCACTGTGCTACATTAACCATTTGTCTGTATGAAATACCAGGAGTGGCATCAGCCATTTTCTGAAGACCTATATTAGTCCCCATTGCAATTAAAGTTGCCATAATAACCGATTTTTCTTCAGGATGAGGCATTTTCCCGGTAGAAGAATGAATAAAATGATTATCAAAATCTGTCCAGTGAGAAACTTCCATCAATAAATCAGTTAAATTAATTCGTGGAATCATAGAATACAAAAGGCTACTGAAGGATTTAGCCTCTTTGGGTGTATCTTTTTCTAACCGGTGAATATGTAATGTGCCATCTTCCATAAAGACATCCTTTAATTCATCGATATTGTCTACAGTTCTCTGTAATTTTGAATGCAAAGTTCTGGTTCTTTCTTCCCAGAATTCGTCAAAAGACAGACTAACTGCAAGTTCTATTTCCGATTTACATAGTTCAGACCATTCACGTTTCGAAAAAAGATATTCATTAAAATCCTTATGTTTTTTACTTCCGGTAACTGATATGTCGCCAGAGCGAATACTATTTTTTAATTCAGTTATGACAGCTATCTCATAATAACGTCTGTCAATATTGCCTTCCTCATCAAAAACATATTTTAGCCAGTTCTTTTGAATAAAATCTATAGGAGCACCTGCCGGAACAGTCCTTTTTCCGGTTTCATTTAATTCTTTGAGAATTTCCACTGCATGTAATAACGGTCTGGCCGATTGACTTGATTTAAAGTTTATGGATGTAAGTAGTGTCGGTATATACCTGCGAAGATAAGAAAAACGTTTCACCAGTAACTTTAGATAATCAGTATCAGTAGATTCTAAAATAACCTTTGCTTTAGAAACATTATTCCTGAGATCATCCCATGATATTACTTTTTCTATTTCTGAAGAGAAATCAAGGTTTTTATCATATGCTGTCAGTAACACTTCTCCAACTTCTACAAAATTTCCTAAATTTTCTCTCATTACTTTATTATCTTTCTTCTGTTTTTCATCCTGTGCTTTTTTGGATTTAGATAATTGACGGGAAATCTGTCTGTCATTAATTTCAATAGCCTGATCTATTAAATTCTGGCTTATATCCAAAAGATACACGACAAGAATGGCATATCTTTTTTCTTTATCAAATCGGCGAAAGGAAAAAGGGTTATAGTTCGAGCCAAGTTTTGTTAATTGTTTTAATCTATTTTGAGGAATGTCATTTAAATTTATTTTAAGGTTAATATTCTTAATAAATTCAAGTTTTTTTATGACTTTTAAGAATGCATCAGGAGAAGCATAACCGGGCGATGTATTTAACCAGCTCAAGAAGGTGTTAGATGTATTAAATTTTCCTTCAACTATGTTATCGAGTTTTTCTTTTTGTTCTGATGATAAAGATTTATTGATAATACTAAAAATTGTTTTTTCTGCTTTTTCTCTTACCTCCCAGACTATCCTTTCAATAGTAGAAATTGCAGGGAGGAATACTTTATTTTTCCTTAATTCTTCCAGAGTTATATCAATCAGATGGATTGCATTACCACTTTCCATAGCATGAGGATATAGAAAATTAACAATCTTTTTATATTGATAATCATTAAAATAATGGTATTTATATTCTTTAGCTATATCTTCCAGATGTTTATTTTTTGTAGCTTCACGTTTGTTATATTGTATAAATTCTTTTTTATCCACTCCTATCTGTCCGGAAATATATTCTAAAACTATATCAGGTATTTCGTTCAACTGTGATAAGGTCCATCCACAATACCTTATTACACCTAATTGAACAGCAAAACCAATACGATTATAATCCCTCCTATGCTTCCTGATCATTTCTATATCATATAGGGTCATGGTAAAATAAGTTACCAGAATATGTTCACTCATATTTGATGGTATGGATGTATAATGAATTCTTTCTGCTGATGTAAGTAAATCTCTACCTCTTCTTGTCATGAGAAGTTTCTCCTTAATGAAATTTTTAAATTCTGCCAATAATACTCAATTAGCTTGAGTATTATTCATAAATTACTGATTTCTATTGTCCTGTAACCTTTTGAGTAATTTTATATATTTTTTTGCTCGTAAAGATTATTTTTTATAATACTTAATGTATAATATATAGTATCAATGTATTATAAGTTGGAGGAGAGCTTTTTGAAATATGTTCAGCCTATAAGGAATAAAAAAGTTATTGAACAGATTAAAAAAATACTGAAAGCTACGAATTTAAGAAATTATTGTCTCTTTACTGTAGGAATTAATTCCGGCCTTCGTATCAGTGATCTTCTCAATTTAAAAATTAATGATGTATTACTCGAAGATAGAATAGTCAAAGATAGGATTACTATTCAGGAACATAAAACAGGTAAAACTAAAAATTTCCCCATAGCAGATACGGCAAAGAAAGCCATATTAGAGTATTTAAATACAAGAGATTTCCAGATAGACGAACCTTTATTCCTTTCAAGAAAGGGTAAAAAAGCTATTAACAGGCAACAGGCAAATAAAATTATTAATGATATTGCCGGATTGATTGGTCTTGAGGGCAGATTTGGAACACATTCTTTGAGGAAAACCTTTGGTTATCACGCCTATCAATCTGGAATTGATATTTCAATACTACAAAAATTATTTAATCATTCTGCACCATCTGTAACTCTGGCATATATGGGAATTACTCAGGATGATTTGGATGAGGTATATTTAAACTTGAATTTGTAAATATGAATTTTATATATTTATGAGGATAAATTTTCTATGGCATTGAAACCAGGAAGTATAGTTGAAGGTTATGAAATTATAGAAACCATTGGTAAAGGAGCTATGAGCACTGTTTACCTGGGAAGAAAAAATAATAATGCCATATATGCCATAAAGGAATTAAAGTCGAAATTCTCATCACCAGAAGAAGAGAAAATTCTCATTAATGCCTTTCACAGGGAAGCCAATTTGCTTTTCAGCGTGGAACACCCAGGAGTCCCCAGATTTTATAAAAGTTTTAAATATAATGGGAAATCTTATATAGTTATGGAATATATTAAAGGTATAAGCCTTGAAGATATTATTAAAGGTTCCACATTACCATTGGATGAACAGAAGGCATTACACCTGGGAATACAGATATGTGAAATACTCTGTTGCCTTCATAACCTTTCACCTGAACCTGTAATATACAGAGATCTGAAACCATCTAATATTATAATTACAGATGGAGATACTGTACGGTTAATAGACTTCGGCGTTGCCAGACGTTATGACCCAGCTAAAGACTGTGATACTGTAAGACTTGGCACTCCCGGCTATGCAGCTCCTGAACAGTGCAGAAAGAAAGGGCAGTCTATACCTCAATCTGACATGTATGCCCTTGGAGTTGTTCTGCATCAGCTTCTGACTCTATATGACCCTTCTGTAACACCTTTTAAACTACCTGCTTTAGGAAAGTTAAATCAAAAGGTTTCAGAACAACTGGAGTATCTAATAAACAAGGCAATCAATCTGGATTCGAGAGATAGATATATTGATACAGGTCTTTTTAGAGAAGAATTGGTTGAATATTATGAGGAAAATTTCGGTTCTTTTATTTCTCCATACAGGGAAAGCCTGCCTTATAATAAAGAGAAAAACTCTTTGCTTCTAGGTTCTTCTTCACAGGTTGAGATTACAGGTTGGAAGGCTTTCTTTCTAAAGTTAGTTAATTTCTTCTGGGAGCCAATAGAACTCGTTCATGCTATAATTGCCTTTGTTCGTGAATTAATCGTTCTTCTTCTTCATATGCGTATTGATAAAAAAATTGCTATGGTTTGGATAGTTATTATTGTATGGATTGGATTTATAAAGTGTTTAAATTGGCCTTATATTGATTTTATTTTTAAAGTGATACACCAGGTTTTCACTTTGATACTTATACCATTACTTTATCTTATTATTACTTATATATGGAAGTAATAATACCAATGCTGAATTTAATATATTTCGATCATTATATTTTGGGTATTCATGCGGGTTTCACAACTTTACATAGTATTTAAAACCGGCTTGGGATAAGGGAAAGAATGCTTAGAGTAAAAAAATGTCAAAATGTGAGCGCTACCCCTACCATGGAAAAAAACCTGGATAAATGCTCCGAAAAATGGCATTTCAAAAAAAGAATACAGAGGGATTAACAGACTGCTGCTTTCAATGACTGATTTTAATTCGCCTTATTTTTTAACCTTTAAACAGGCCAGAGCCCTGGGAGGATATATTAAAAAAGGCTCTCATGGAATTCCTGTTGTTTACTGGCATTTATACAAAGTAAAGAAAAATGAGGAAGAAGAAACGACAGAGATATCAGAAAAGACCATACCCTTTATGAGATACTACATAGTTTTTAACCTTGAGCAAACTGAAGAAATAAACAAAAGCAAATTTACCGAACATAAGAGAGATTTTGAACCGGTAGAGACATGTGAACAGATAGTAAAAGGGTATAAAGACAGTCCGATTATACTACATCAGGGATTCCAGCCATGTTACATTCCCTCAACTGACACAGTGGAAATTCCGATATGTGAAAATTTTACATCAGAAGAAAACTACTATTCTACTTTATTTCATGAATTAACCCATAGCACGGGACATAAGAAGAGACTGAACAGGAAAGAGGTTGCTTTTACTCAGAGATTCGG
>JBEHWO010000387.1:0-6295 GCA_040217695.1 Vulcanimicrobiota bacterium
TTTATCTGAAGTCTGCCTTCTTCAATTAATTTAATAATAGCTGAATATTCTTTCAATGTTTTTGGACTCATACTAAGTCTGTAATAATCTTGAAACCCTTGCCATTTCTCACTTTTGATTTTTTCACATTCCATAATATCACCTCCTATGAAGAACTAATGTAATATTAGTTAGTCTTTATTAAGACAAAAAATAAGAAAAAAATTCAATAGGATATTTTTTATCAATATTTTTAATCAGAATCAGAAATGAAAATTTTTGATAGGATTTTTACACTGATAAATAGAAATGTAATTTCATGTTAGACTAATTAGAGGTTATAAGAGGATAATCTAATGGATTTTAATTTAGAAGAGACAGGAAAGAAAAAACTCCCTTATGAGTATGCAGGGAAAATAAAAGTTGAAAAAAATGAAACAAACCTCAGTCTATACAAACACCAGCAGGAAGCTATACAAAAGCTTAATAAGAAAATAATAAATACAAAACAGAGCTTATTTTCAGGTATTCTGGTTCTTCCTACAGGTGGAGGAAAAACTTTAACAGTAACCTACTGGCTTTTAAAAAATTATATTGATAAAAGTAAAAAAGTACTCTGGATAGCCCACAGGCATGAATTACTTGATCAGGCAAAAGAGACTTTTCAGAATATAGCTTACAGTGATATATTAAAAAATAAAACCTCCTTTAATTATCGTGTTATATCAGGAATACACGATAAACCGGTAAATATAAAATCTACAGATGATCTTATCATAGCAAGTAAAGACAGTTTAAACTCAGGTTTTGAACATTTATATAATAACTGGATAAAAAATAATAACGAAGAGATATTTCTTATTATAGATGAAGCGCATCATGCCACAGCAAAGACCTATAGAAAGATTATAGATAATCTCAGAGAAAAAGTAAAAGACTTAAAAATACTTGGACTGACTGCCACACCAACCAGAACAGCAGAAAATGAAAAAGGGCTACTTAAAAAAATTTTCCCTGATGATATAGTTTATAAAACAGACCTGAGAACTTTAATAAACAGAGGCATACTTTCTGAACCTGTATTTGAAGAAATAAAAACAGAAATAGATATGACAGAAATACTTAATGAAAGGGAAATAGATAATCTGAAGTATTTTGATATTGATAGTTTAGGAACAGCCACTGCAAAAACCATAGCAGAGAATGCCGGCAGAAATAACAGAATAGTAGATCACTATGTGAAAAACAGAAGTAAATATAAGCAGACTATAATTTTTTCTCTAAATGTAGATAATGCTGTAGCATTAAAAACCCTCTTCATAAATAAAGGAATTAAATCTGACTATGTTGTTTCAACTTTAAAAGATACGTCCGCAGGTTCAGTCACTTCGCCTAAAGAAAATAAAGCCAGAATAAAATCTTTCAGAAAAGGTGACCTGGACGTATTAATAAACGTAAACATTCTTACAGAAGGTGTAGATCTTCCTGCAGTACAGACAGTATTTCTTACCAGACCCACTATATCATCAATTTTAATGACTCAAATGATAGGCAGAGGTTTGAGAGGTGAAAAAGCTGGAGGAACAAAAGAAGCTTATATTGTAAGTTTTATAGATGACTGGAAAGACAAGATCTCCTGGATTAACCCTGAGAAATTACTTATACAGGAAAATACTGACTTTACAGATAGAACAAATGAAAGAGATAAAAAGGTTCTCCGCCTCGTATCTATTGAAAAGATTGAAGAATTTGCAAAGATTATGGACAGAACAATAGATACAAAAGACCTGGAAGATTTGAAATTTATCCAGAGGATTCCTGTAGGAATATATTCTTTTTCGATTCTCAAAACCTTTTCAGATGAAGATAGAGAAAAGAACTGTGAAATTCTTGTTTATGATAATATAAAAGAAGCTTATGAGGAACTTATAGTTTCCCTTCCTGACTTTTTTTCAGAAAATAACCTTTCGGGAAAAGATAGCTTTACGGAAAAAGAACTTGAAACATTGTGTAATAAATTGGATGAGGAATTTTTCTATGGGTGTGAGAAATTACCGGGATACTTGAGGGAAGACATAAAGGATCTTCTTACATATTATGCTCAGAAAGAAGAAGCCCCTCAATTTATAGAGCTTAAAGACAGAGAAAAATATGATATTACAAAAATTGCAAATGAAATTTATGAGAAAGATTTCGGAGAAAAAAGAAAAAAAGAATATCTCGATAAAATCTGGAATGATGAAGAAATTGCCTGGAAGACGTTCTTTGGTTTTGACGAGAGATATTTCATAAATGAAATTGATATTGCAATCAGAAAAATTTCCAGACCAGACCTTTTTAAAACTTCAGATAAAAAGCCTATGGAAGAAAAAGAATTAAGAGAAATGGAAAAATTCTCTATGTCGGAACTGTATGAAAAATATCCTGAATACTGGAGAAAGTTAAGAGACAGTGTTTATGAAAAATATAAGGATAAAGACGGTTATTATAACTGTGCAGCAAGTGAATTTAAGAGCAAAAATAAAAGACATTTTCAGATTAATCATATAATTTCACTATCAAAAGGAGGACTTACAACCCCTGATAATCTACAACTTCTTACTAAAAAAGAGATTTTATTAAATGGAGAAAAAGTATCTAATAATATCACGGAGTGTAAAAATAAAGGAAATATTTTATGTAAGCAAGAAAAATATCAGGAAGCTATTGAATGTTATAATAAAGCTTTAAACATTGATCCTGAAGATGTTTACATAAAGAATAACAAAGGATTGGCCCTATATAACAAAGGTTTAACTCTGTATGAACAGGGAAAATATCAGGAAGCTATTGAATTTTACAATAGTTCACTAAAGATAGATCCACAGAATATTTATGCATTAAAAAATAAAGAACTATGTTTAGAGAAACTATTGAAAAAATGTCAGGAATTTGATGTTAATAAACAGAAAAAACCTGATACTTTAATACAAAATACAAGTGTAAAACAGGGAAATATAATTATAAAGCCCAGTGAGGAAAATACGTATAAGAAAATATTATCTTGTAAAAGCTGTGGCAAAGAAATTGCTCCTACATTTCGTTTTTGCAATGGATGTGGTTCTGCATTACAACCAATTGAAAATGATAAGAATCTTTTATCAGGAAGATATAAACTTATTCAAAAAATAGGCAAAGGAGGTATGGGAGAAGTATATAAAGCAAAAGATATGATGTCTACAAATCAGATAGTGATAGTGGCAGTAAAACTACTTCATCCTCATCTTCAGTTTGGAAAATATATATCCCGTTTTAAAAGAGAAGCAGAATATCTCTCAAAGTTATCCCATCCGAATATAGTTAAATTTTATTCCCTTGAACAGGATGAAAAAAATATTTTTCTCGTTACGGAATATATTGTTGGGAGAAAGATAAGAACCCATATAAAACTCTCACAAACACCAGTAGAAGATGTTTTGAAATGTGCAATTCAAATATGTGATGCCCTTGATTATGCTCATTCTATGAATATGATACACAGGGATATCAAACCTGAGAATATTCTGATTGATACAGAATCAAATATAAAGATTCTGGATTTTGGTATGTTAAAGGGGACAGCAAAACGTACAACTTACAAAGGATATGGACCAGGTAATTTAATTGAAACTGTACAATATTTGCCTCCAGAATATATTCAGGGAGAGCAGTTAGGCAGTCTTTCAGATTTATATTCTCTGGGTGTAACTTTATATGAACTTCTTACACAACAACTCCCTTTTCCAGAGGGAAAATCAAATGAAATTTTTTTTCCACAATTATTTGAATCTCCTGTTCCTCCTACAACGGTTAATAAAAATATACCTCCTGAACTGGAGCTTACTTTGGTTAGATTATTGGATAAAAATCCTCTTAAAAGATTTGAAAATGCAAAAAAATTGAAAGAGAGATTAAAAATTATACTGTTAAACCATAGTTTAAATATATCTGATGATAATAATAATTTAATGAGTATATCTACTCCTTCCAATCTTCAAATTGGTAAAGTTGCATTAAAATCAGTTCAAATTGTAACTTCATCTAAAGTAGAGTCTTTTATAGAGCCGGAGATGGTGTTTATAAAAGGAGGAACCTTTCAGATGGGGAGTAATAATGGTCGTGATAATGAAAAGCCTATTCATAATGTAACGGTCAGTAATTTTTATACAGGTAAATACCCTGTAACAAATAAAGAATATTTTTTATATAAGGCTTCCAATAAAAATCCCGGAGATAATCTTCCGGCCGTAAATGTAAGTTGGTATGATGCAATCGGATATTGTAAATGGTTGAGCGGTAAAACAGGAAAGGATTATCATCTTCCGACAGAAGCAGAATGGGAATATGCCTGTAGGGCAGAAACTACTACAGAGTATTACTGGGGAAATAGTATAAATAGTTCTTATTGTTGGTATTATGATAATACAGGTTTAACAGTTAGTCCTGTAGGTAAAAAAAATCCAAATAAATGGGGTTTATATGATATGAGTGGAAATGTATTTGAGTGGTGTAATGACTGGTATGGAAATTATCCATCCAGTAGTGTAAGTAACCCTACTGGCCCATCGTTAGGATCACTTAGAGTTTTTCGTGGTGGTAGCATGGACAACGATGCAAATTTCTGCCGGTCGGCGTTTCGGTACGGTTTTTCGCCCACATTCTGCAGTGGTATACTCGGTTTCCGTCTTACCAGAACTTCTTGATACAGGTAAACTAAAGAAAAAAAGATACTATATACGCTAATATTCTATGGAGAAGAAGATTATCAAAGGTAGTGGTGTAAGCTATGTCCATAAACAACTGTCTGGCTCTCTCACCCTGCCCCCGACCAGAGCCAGGTAGAGCTTATCGAGCCGTTTTTCCCTGTCAATTTTAGAAAATCCGGCAACTTCTCTACTTGCAGCAACCAACAGAATTTTTGCAGAATCCGACACAGCAGATCCAGATGGAACCCTATAAAATTTGATATAATTGTAAAAAAGTTTATGTCACTTTTGATTTTTTGAAAAGTGATACAATTCTTCAAACTGCACAATGAAAAAATCAAGTTATAGCAACACTTTTTTACCAATGACTACCTAATGCTAGCTTAGTTTGTCATTATGCAGAAGAAAAAATAAGGCAAAATGTCCGACTTTTGCTTTTTCAGGGTGGTACATTTCTGATTGCCGCAGCCGGTACATTTTTATTTGCCGATTTAACCGGCAATTTTTAGACAGATCCGGCAAATCAAGCATAGATAGCTTGCTTACAGTGGGCAGATAAAATCTGGAGTAAGCAGATCCGAACTTTGCAAAGATAGGAGCTGCTGCAGGCAGAATTTGCACATAGCACGCAGCAGAAAGAGCCAGGAACAGCTATGCTTTTGCTGCAGAAGATATCCGGGGTGAGCAGAAAGGCCGGCAGAGCTGGCAGCCTGCCCCCTGCCTGCCCTCTGAACCGTTCTGTCATGCTTTTAATGAAGTCAGTCAGAGACCGGGGGAACCCGCCCGCAAAAAGCGGGCTCAAATTGCGATAGCAATTTGATTGCCGTGCCTGCCCCATGCCCACCCCTCACGGCAAAAAAAGCCTTCGGCTTTTTGCCCGCTTTTTGCCCCACCCTCGGAACCGCTCTTATCGTTGTTGTCAGTTCTTTTATTGAAACCGATCATGAATAACTCAAGCGAAAGCTGGCAGATAGATGCTGATTTGCAGGAAAGAAAGTTTAAGAATAGTGACTCTACCCCTAACCACCCAAGGTAATAATAATTTTTTTGTTTGTTACAATTTCTTACAATTTGAAAAATCGTTGTTACACCTCTACTATATACTTTAGATAGTGAAAGAAATAACAACAACTGAAATAAAAAAATTGAAATATAAAGGAGAAGTAAAAAATGATGAACGGAATACAGAACACAAAAGCAAATGATTATCAGGTAGCAGTAAAGATGGCAAAGACACACAGCAAAGAACAGTTAGAAACTATGTATAAAGAAGCTCAGAAAGGTCAACAGGGAGCACAGGGCGGACAGGGTGGACCCGGTCAAGGCCCAGGTGGTCCTGGTGGACCTGGTGGTGGCCCCGGAGGTCCAGGAGGACCAGGCGGAGGACCCGGTGGACCTGGAGGTCCAGGTGGACCAGGCAAAGCAAACAACTCCAAAGAATCAGGCGAAGCAGAAGCAGGAAGAAAGCCGGAAGTTGTTAAACAGGCTCTCGAAATAAAACAGAAGGATGAAACAAATCTTTCTTCTGATGCACAGAACGATAATGACTCTACAAACCAGGCAAGTATGATGTCTTTCAGTATGAATCTTCA
>JBEHWO010000388.1:0-6259 GCA_040217695.1 Vulcanimicrobiota bacterium
GCAACAGGTATGACATGGACGAGATTATCGATCATACTGGGGTCTGTAGCGGCATTTACCATAGCTTCGGCAATCGTGACAGGAATAAAGAAAAAGAAATAAAACGATGAACACACCGCCTGAAGCTATAACTGTTACATGACCTATTCCCTATTTCCTTCTACCCTGTTATAATATAGTGAGGCGTTTTCCTACCGTGACGCGTAACGTGTAACGCGTCACGGGAGCATAATGTATTATTTATGCTTAACTCAGTAATATATGGAGGCCTGTCATGGGTGAATATCTCACAAAAAAAGAATTGATGGAAGAACTTAAACTCAGTAAAAATACCGTATACAGACTTCTCCAGAGCGGGAAACTTCCTGCCGTTAAAATAGGAAATGAATGGAGGGTTTCACGAAAAGCTCTGGATGCAATGTTCGGAAATTATATTACAAAAGAAGAGGCTGCAGCAAAAATAACGGTAAAGCTGGAAGAAGTAAAAAAACTTGAAGAAACATACAGAACAGGTTATGATAATATATTACAGAAAATGTCACAGGCAAGAATAGAAGACCTTCAATTCTGCCTCGATCTTATAAAAAGAATAAAAGAATAGAAGGAAAGAAATTTTATATACTGAATATAGCTATCATTCACGCGTCACGCATTACGCGTCACGCGTCACGCAACAAAAAGGTGATTTCAAGTGACGGAATTTTTCACATTAATGGCTCTCGGCGCTGCTTTCGGATGGATCTTTGCAAAGGTCATGGAACCGGACAGGCAGAATGAATGGCCGAAGATTAAAATTGAAGAAATATCAGATATAGATAATATAAGAAAAAAAATTCTGAAGGCAGAAAATGAACTGAATCAGGGTAATTACTTTGAAGGTCTTAATATCTTCAGAGACTTAAAACATGAACTTACAGATTATAAAGATAAAATATCTGCATCTGAACGAATGGGCATTGACTCCAGTATAAAACTCTGTATAGAACATATTTCCGAAGGTCTCATAAAACAGAAGGTTTACACTGAAGCTTTAACATTGCTCGAAGAAGCTCTCACCATATCGCCTGACGACATGAATATTTTGAAAAAAATAGTGAGACTCGAACTGGTTCTTGACAGAAAACATGAAGCAACAGTGAAGCTCCAGAAAATATTGAGAATAGATCCTGCCTTTCTGGACGGTTACAGAAGACTGGGGAAATTATATATTGAAACACAGGAAAGAGAAAAAGCAATAAAAATCTTTCACGATGCAATAAACAATTTTCCCGGTGAAGAAAGAGTAAAACTCGAAATGCTTGAAAGAATAGCTCTGGCTACTCCTGAAGGCCATTCGGCAAGGCTGCAAAATCTAAAACTCTGGGCGGAAGAATTACTCAGAGATAAAAATCTTTCAAAAGCGGAAGAGGTAATGGAAGAAGCAAGGAAGATATTTCCTGAAAATAATCTACTTACAGTACAGTTAAGTAAAATACAGTATAAAATGGGAAAAACTGAAAACACAAGAAAAGAGCTTGAAAAGATAAATATTCAGAATAATCTTGAAGGAAAATATTACCTGGCTTCCACGTATTTTATGCAGAATGAACCGGATAAAGCTCTTAAATTATTCAATCAGATAATAAATTTCGAAGGAGAACTTTCAAAGTTACGGGAAGAAGAAAAAATAAATAAACTTCGCTCGGTAGAAATCCCGGGTGATTCCGGCGCGGAAATTACGGGAACGTACCATTCATTACTATATCCTTCCATGGCTACTGCAGGAGAAATCTATAGAAGACGGGGCATGATAGAAGAAAGTGAAAAACTGTTTCTGGAATTCCTGGAAAAAGGAAGTAATTATATAGATGAACATATATTAACCTTTATGTCTTCTCTGTCAGAGGATTTCAAAAAAAAGGGAGACGAAAGAGAACATTACTGGAAAAGCCAGGCGGAAAAACTGGGCTTTGCCATAGAAAGAAAAAAACATAATAAAGACAGCTACGAAGATTTCTGGCTGAGATTTCAGCCGTCAGAACCTTCCCAGTCCGATATAATAGGAGAAGGCGGTATGGCAATTGTCTACAGAGGGACAGAGCTTAAGACAGGAAGATCTGTGGCAATAAAAAAAATGCACAGGCAGTTCTGCCAGGATCAGAAAGCAAGGAGTTTCTTTCATAATGAAGTAAGCGCCCTTGAAGCCATGTCCGGACCTCAGCCTCATCCGAATATAGTGGAATTCATAGCCCACGGCATATCGGAAGACAGATTCGTCTTTGCCATGGAACTGGTAGAAGGGAAAAGCCTGAGAGATAAATTACTGGATGGTGAAATAAATAACTGGCAACAGGTTTATTCCATAATATGTCAGACATGTGACGGACTTCAGAGAGCCCACGAAGATGAAAAAAAGATTGTACACCGTGATTTAAAGCCGGAAAATATACTTATAACATCAGAGGGAACGGTAAAACTCACAGATTTTGGCATATGCCGGGTTTCTTCCCTTACAACAAGCACAAGGCAGCATTATCAGAGAACAAGAAGTTTTGTAGGGACAAGTTATTATTCTGCTCCCGAACAGTATCCCGACCCTTTTGACGGTAACCTCCCCCCTATTGACCACAGGGCAGATATTTATTCTCTCGGATGTATTATATATGAACTGCTTACAACACAGACACCTTTTGTCCATGACGACCCGGGTATAGTCGGTCTGATGCACCAGAGAAGAAATATCACAGGAAGCACTCCTCAGGCAATAGTTCCTCCCGGTATGAGAAACCCTCTGTTAATGGACAAACTTTCACCGGGAAAAGATGAAAAGAAAGAACTTGATAGAATAGTAATGAAATGTTTGCAGAAACTTCCTCTCGGGAGGTACCAGTCTGTAAGAGAATTAAAAGAAGATTTTATATCGGCATGTACGAAACAATCAAACAGGTAAAGGAGGGATCCGCAATACTGCCACACCGGTGAATTGCGGTACAGAAAGTGAAAGCATCAGGTTTAACGGATAAAGGTCAATTCAGAGAGAAAAATCAGGACAGTTTCAGTATTGATTTAAAGAACAAACTTTTTATAGTTGCCGATGGAATGGGAGGTCATTTCGGAGGAGAAATTGCCAGCGGAACTACTGTAACAGAAATAAATAATTACTGGCAGAAATATTACTCTGAAAAAAAATCACCCGATTATCATATAAGAAAGGTTATTCACAGAGTAAACAAACAGATATTCAATCAGCATAAAAACATGGGAACTACTCTGGAATTACTGGCAGTTGTAAAAAACAAAGGCTGGTTCGGCCATATAGGAGACAGCAGGATCTACCTGTTAAGGCAGAAAAAACTGGAACTTATTACAAATGATCATACAAAAGTAAAAGAATTAATAGATGCAGGAGAACTGGATATGGAATCTGCCAGACATTATCCGTTCCAGCATGCCATCACAAGGGCACTGGGCATAGAAGCGGCAACGGTTCCCGATGTATTCTCAAGAGACCTGGAGGCTGAGGATATAATAATCATGTGCTCTGACGGTCTTACAGGGGATATGGCAAAAAAAATAGTAGCAGATGAAGAAATAACGGAAATTATTCTTTCCTCTGAAGATTTAAACTTTGCCTGTAAAAAACTGATAGAAAAGGCAAATGAAGCGGGAGGACCTGATAATATTACAGCAGTTATAGTAAAAATAGAGGAAGGTGATTTATCGTGACGCGTGACGCGTGACGCGTGACGCGTAAATTCACCATGTCAATAAAATTTATCCATACAGGTGACATACATTTTGGAGTGGAGAATTACGGGAAAACAGACCCCGATACAGGACTTCACGCCAGATTTAAAGATTTTATATCATGTTTTGATAAAATTCTACATACTGCAATAAAAGAAGAAATAGATTTTTTATTGATATGCGGCGATGTTTATCATACTCCCAGTCCGTCTCCGACACATCAGAGAGAATTTGCCCGTTCTGTCATGAAAATAATAGAAAAAGACATACCCGTAATTATAATCATAGGAAATCATGACAATCCGGTAGCCTTCGGTAAAGCAAATTCACTGGATATATTTACAGAACTGAATATAAAAAACATCCATGTAATTTCAAAACCTGACATGATAACACTGGATCTGAAAGAAAAGGGGAAAATCCAGATCTGCTGTTTTCCCTGGCCTACAAAAAGCAGATTGATAGATAAAGAAGATTACAAACATTTAAATGCTCAGGAAATGGATGAAAAACTTCAAAAAACCTGTAATGATATGATAGAACATTTTGCAGGCATTGTGTCTCCGAAATATCCTTCCATATTTGCGGGACATCTGGCAATGGCAGATGCAGCATATTCAGGGTCAGAAAGAACAACCCTTCTGGGAAGAGACCCTGTAATACTGACCAGTACCCTGGCAAGAAAAGAATTTGACTATGTAGCCCTGGGCCATATACATAAATATCAAAATATTCATCAAAATTCTTCTCCTCCTGTCATATATTCGGGAAGTATAGAAAGAATAGACTTCAATGAAGAACATGAAGAAAAAGGATTTATACTGGCAGAACTGGAAGATAAGGAAGTTAAATATCGTTTTGTAAAAACCCCTTCAAGACCTATGGTGACAGTAGAGGTAGATGTAAGAGAAATGCTGGATCCGAGCTGGGAAATTATAGAGGAAATAAATAGAAGAGACATAAATAATGCAATAGTAAGAATCATATATCTCACTCATTACTGTTATAATGAACCTCTCAGACTGAAAGACATCAAAGATACCCTGGAAGGAGCCTTCTGGGTTCATGGCATCATAAGAAAAGCAGATGAAAAGGAAGTGACTGAAAGAGCAGTTATTTCCGAAAATCTGACCTTTATGGAAGCTCTGGATAAATATATAGAACAGGAAAATCTGTCAGATTACTCTGAAGATATAAAGGTTCATGCAAGGTTACTTGAAAAAAATCTCCTGGAAGAATTTGATAATAAAAGAATTATATAGGAAGGGTGAAGAGTGAAGGGTGAAGAGTGAAGGGTGAAGAGTGAAGGGTGAAGAGTGAAGGGTGAAGAGTGAAGGGTGATGGGTGATGGGTGAAAGATACCGTTCAAAGATAACCGACCACCGGTCACTGATAACTGGTCACAGATAACCGGTCACTGATAACTGGTCACTGATAACTGATCACTGAAACATGATACCTGTAAGTTTGCAGCTTAAAAATTTTATGAGTTACGGAGAGCCGCCCCTTCTGGATTTCAGAGATTTTCACATGGCATGTCTCTGCGGCAATAACGGTCATGGTAAATCTGCCATTATAGATGCCATTACGTGGGCTTTATGGGGAGAAGGAAGAAAAGCGTCCATTGAAAAAAAACCTGATGAAGGACTGCTGAGAATCGGGAAAACGGAAATGACTGTAGAGTTTGTTTTCGACGTGGAAGGAGACAGATACAGAGTTATAAGAAATTATTCCAAAAGCGGGAAAACATCAAAATCCAGTCTGGAATTTGACATATATTCTCCCCGGTCAGAAGAATACACAGGCCTTACTCAGAAAAGCGTTACCCTCACACAGGAAAAAATAAATCAATTCCTTCGTATGGATTATGAGACGTTTATAAATTCCTGTGTTCTTCTTCAGGGAAGGGCAGATGAATTTGCCACAAAAAAAGCAGGGGAACGAAAACAATTACTTGCAGATATAATGGGACTTTCCCGGTATGATGAACTTTCAACTATGGCAAGAGAAAAATATAAAGAAGCAAATATGCGGGTAACATTAATAGAAGAAGAAAAAGAAAAACTTGCAGAAGAAATTTTTCAGAAAGAAAATGTCCTGGAAAGGCTTGAAGATATAAAAACACAGCTGGAAACTCTTAATAAAGAAATAGAAGATACGGAAAAAGAACTGCTTTCTATGAGAGATAAAAAAAGTAAACTCTCGGTTATCAGAGAGCAACTGACAGAAATGGAACAGCAGGCGGCAAGAGAAAAGGCTTCGCTGAAGGATCTGAAAAAACAGGAAACACATCTCACTGTAGACAGGGAACGAATAGAAAAAATTGTAACAGAAGAAAAAAATATTATGGAACAGTGCCATAATTATGAAGATCTGATACGGGAAGAAGCATCAATGGTAGAGAAACTCCAGAAAACAACAGGACTGAAGCAGAAAAAATATTCCCTTGAAAATAAGATACATCAGAAGAGAAATGAAATTACCTCTGAAATAAAGATATTCTTAGAAAAAATAAATTCGATTAAAATACAGT
>JBEHWO010000389.1:0-6253 GCA_040217695.1 Vulcanimicrobiota bacterium
AGAAAAGATAGACCTGAATGTTGATAAGGCTGTTAAAGATAATACAGATGGCAAGAAATCTTTTGTTACGGGCCAGAACCTTACAGAAGGGGCTGTCGTCGGTATGAAAGCTGCAGCAAAACATTCCTGGGATATAGGATATGAAGGCGGAAAGAACGCCACAGGTTTCGGAATAGATGTGGGTCGTGGTATAGTAAGCGGTTTTGTAGAACTTGGAAAAGATGCCATAGGATTTGGCCCGAAGGAAGGAGAGGTGAAGAAGAGTGGAAATTAGATCTCTTAATACATCAGTTGATATAAAGAAATCTCCTCTTACTGAAAAGAAATCTCAGAGTGATAATCTTACGCCGCAGGATACTGTTGCATTGAGCAGCGGTGCAGGTGAACCTTCTCTCATAAGAAAAGGTATTGAAGGTATTGGCGGAGTAGTGGGAGGAATTAAAGGTGCCGCTACAGGTATTCTACCTGCCTCTATTGAAGGAGGTCTCGGAGCTGCTTCCGGCGGTCATAATGCCGATGGATTTGCTTATGGTATAGGCACTGTAGTTCAGGGAGGTCTTGCAGGAGCAGGTCTTGCCGTGCTTCTTGGAGCAGGTGGTCTCGGTATAGCAGGTCTTTCCGCTGCAGGACTTGTTCTCGGCGGTGTCAAGGTAGGACTCATGGCTGCCGAAGATACGATTGATCATGAAATGGGAAAAAATATAGCAGAACATGCAAAAAAATCTGTTGCCGATTATAAACCTTCCGGTGATAAAATTCAGGATGTAACAAGTAATTTTGTCGCAGGGCTTCCTGCCGGTATGAAGGCAGGAGCAGAGAGCGGATGGAAAATAGGACAGGAAGAAGGTAAAGGTACTGTTTCCGGTCTTCTTGAAGGTACAAAAGGTATTGGCAGTGTTATTGCCGGTACATACGAACCTCCGAAGACGGAAGAAAAGAAAGAAGAAGTCAATTTAACTACGGGGCAGAAGATAGATAATGCCATTAAGAAAACGGCAGAAGTACTGGTAGGAGTTCCTTCGGGACTCGTAGCTTCCGCTTTATTCCTCCCTGTAGGACCTGTTCAGGGATTCTTCAATGGTGTTGATTTAAATCAGGATTACTCCGGTAAAGATTTTGATAAGAATAAAGCTGTAAATCATCTTACCAGACACAGTTATAGAAATGCATCAATAACCAATTCCGTAGTATTTCTTGAAACAGCGGGACTCGGTGCGGGAGTAGGCTATCTTGCCATGGGAGGAACTACCGGTGCTCTTATTGGCGCAGCAGGCGGAGTTGTTCTCGGAGGGCTTGCCTATCTTGCAGGTAAACACAGAACTGAGAGATTCCATGAAGGTGTGGCCAGATCTGTGGTTCATGCCCATTCGGATAATGCAAAAACCGACAGTAAAGCCTATGACCTGAGAAGAGATGTAACGGAAGGAGTCCTTACAGGACTTGCTGCAGGTCCGAGAGAAGGCTTCAAAGAAGGATATGATGTGAGTAAAGTAGTGGTAGACGGAGCCTATGAAGTAACCAAAGATGTTGCCGAAGCCGTTGCAAAGGGTGCGGTCAAGGTAGCGAAAAAGGTTGTTCATGCCGTTGGTGAAGTCGGACATTTTGCAGGTGGTATGGCAAAAGGAACCTTTGAAGGTATTGTAAAGGATAAAGTGGAGTAAGTGGAGGTGAAAGCAGATGAATATTAATACTAATCTTATAAACAGACAGCAGACTATAACAGGGAAAAAAAGCGAAGGAGTAAAACAGGAAGATACTCTTTTGCAGAATACTCAGGACCAGGCTGTTATTTCTTCCGGTGAACAACCGGCAGAAGTTCTTCCTCATAAGGAAAAATGTCTTATCAGAAGGGGCATCGAGAAAGGTGCCGGTTTTGTAGGCGGCCTTGTAGGAGCTACTCTTATGGCTCCTGCAGGAGCACTTGAAGGTATGGTAGAAGGAAATGAGTCACACAAGGTTTCCGAAGGTTCCAGTCCGTCAACAGGACCTTTCACTTTCACTGTTATAGGAGGGTCAATGGCTGCCGGTGCTTTAATAGCAGGAGCTACTATGGGCTGGAATATTATGGGCGGTGCAGTAGGAGCAGGAGCAGGTCTTGCTTTTGGTACTCTTGCAAGGGTACTTATGGGTATGGCAGATGTGCCGGAAAACTTTACTAAAGCAGTGGATCTGGCAGTAGATAAATCTGTATCTGATAATCCGCAGGGAGGTTCAGGGGCAAAGAAAATAGCAAATGCTGTAAGAAATGCCTCCGAAGGTACAACCATGGGATTTGTGGCAGGAACAAAGGCAGGTTATAATATAGGGGAGAGAACTGCTGCCGGAGTTACCAGCGGTGTCCTTTCCGTAGGTACAGGTATTGCTACAGGCATTGGCAGAATTATTGCCGAACCGTTTAAAGGACATAAAGAATAATTTTAGATAAAAATAAAAAGGAGCCACAGGGCTCCTTTTTATTTTTGCCTTTTTATTTTTGTGCAGGCAACTTATTTTATGTTAAATTTCTCTATCTTATTCCAGTAAAAAGATAATCTGTCACTTTGATTATACTGTAAGATCTCATGAAATTCTTTATCCGATATACCGGCCATTACAGAGGAAAAACAGACTGCCACTCTTGCAAGATCTATTTGAAGTTCCTGCCAGCTATATGTGCCTGACAGAAGATGTTCTGCAAAAAAATCCCTCCCTTTAACTATTTCGTAAAGGTAGGGAGACAGACCTTCGACAGGAGGTTCTTCCTTAAAATCAAGGACTGACCTGCAGAGGTTGATTGTATCTTCATATACCTCTTTGATTGTAAGATTTTTCTTTTGAAGGGCATTTTCCTGTTCCATACAGAAATTTATGCTTTCCATTATCTTCTCAACAGAAGGGCTGTTTTCAGCCAGCAGTGATACGTCAAAACTATGTTTCAGTCTCTGGGCTTCTTTGTTTTTATTAAGAGGTATTCCCAGGGTAGAAGGCCCCATGGTGAGGAGTTTGTCACCTATAAGACTTGATATGGACGGAAGCCATACCTTTGTTTCTGATCGGTAAAAATTTCCGCAGCAAACAGGTTTCCGGATTTTTTCATAACGGGTCATTTTCAACTGTACGTCAAGCATTATATTTGTTTCTGCAGGGTCTGTAAAATGAGAGTTATAGAACATATAATAACTTGTCATGGGCAGCCATGGTTTTGTCTTGTGAACCCTTCTTTCCCATCCGGTAAATACATCAGAGTCTTTAACGAGTTTATCTAAAATTTCTTCTACATATTCTTTTGTTTCTCCCGAAGCAATATCCACATCTATAGAAAATCTCTGCGGATGTTCCAGCAGCACAAGGAGCGAATTCCCCCCCTTAAACAGAAAATCCAGGCCTTCGTAAACAAGTAAAGATACAAGTTCAAGGCTGTGAACTACCTGTTCTGCAAGAACTTCCGATGTATTTTTACGATTTTTTTCTATATGTTCTTTTGTAAAATATTCAGGGTTTCCTGTAATCATTTTTTTGCTCCCTTTATTCCGTAACACCTGACAGTCTGCCAAGGAGTGTCAGATAATCTTTTAACTGTCTCGTTATGAGGAAATTTTCCCTTACATATTCTTTACCCCTTATCCCCATTTTTCTGGCAAGTTCCGGTTGAGTTAAAAGCAATAAAATTTTCTCTGCAAATTCTTCCGTATTATTTACCAGAAAACCGTTTATTTCATCTACCACCTGTATGGAAAGCCCGTTTACATTGCTGGCTATAACAGGTTTTTCTTTCCACAGGCCTTCAGTTACTACTATGCCGAAATTTTCTTTCATGGATTTTTTTATAATTATACCTGCAGCCCTCTGGAATGCATTGCTTTCAATACTTCCCACTCCGTTCATATTTGAAAGAAAATGGATATTGTAATCTTCGCCTGCATGACGTACTGTTTTTTCATAATATTTCCAGGAATCCGGATCGTTACTGCTTATAAATGTAATCAGTACAAGCTGTACATCAGGTATCTGTTCTTTCACAATACGATAGGCGTCTATTATGCCTAAAGGATCTCTTGAAGGGTGGCAGCTTGCAAGCTGCAGAATAATCGGTCTGTCAGGATTTACTCCGAATTTTTGAACTATTTTTTTATATTCTTCCTGAGAAAGTATACTGTTTTTCAGGTTTAAAGGATCTATGGTAGGAGGGCTTATGGCGAAATTTTTAAATTTTATGTCACGGTTCATAAATTGCTTTATAGTAAAGATGGAACCGTCAAATTTCTTTATGAGAGGAGACAGAAATTTCCAGGTATCAGAGTCGGGAGAACTTATGTCCAGATCGCAACGCCATATCCATCTGGCAGAGAATTTTTCTTTGAAATTTACCATTCCTACAGGATCAGAGGTGTGAATTATTATATAATCATATTTATCCTCAATATTTGCTATATGTTCTTCACAGAATTCCAGATATTTATTTTGCATTTCCCGGGTAATTTCAACCCTCTTTGATTTCAATCCATTACATATATCATCTGTTATTTTAGCAATTTTTTCATTTCCCTGTATGGCAAACCAGTCCACTTCAAGTCCTGTGTCTCTCATAAGGGGAACGATTGTAAAAAGTATTTCAGCAACCCCTCCGCCGAAGGCAGAAGGATTTATATGAAGAATCCTTGAACCTGAAAGTTTCTGTGCCAGATCTTTTATTTCCTGAATTTTTCTTTCTCCTGCAGTTGAAATATAATTATCGAGAGATTTTTTCCCTACCTCTATTGGGGAAAGCATTTTCTATCTTCACTCCTTTTCCTGTAAACAAAACAAATGATTCGATTTTAATATTCGACCCAATTTTATTTTATCCTTCCTGAATAGTGAAAAACAGTTACGACTGTTCATCCCAGAGTAATCAGGCTTTACTGAATAATTTCTGCCGGGATGTTACAATTTTTTACACTTTAAAAAAATTTCGTAATATTTTTAATTTACAATGTAAGTTCATATATCAGGAAAATTCATGTGAAGGGGGTTTGAAGAAAGAACACCGGATTACTAATAAGGAGTTGTAAAAATAGCCATGTCATATTTACAATCGTGACGTGTCACGCGTCACGAGAGCAGTTATGTATTATTTATGCTCACCTCAGTAAGAGGAATCTTTATGTTAATGTCGAATGTCAAAAAAAATTAGGAGGTAATTATAATGTTTTATCGTTTTATCGTTTTTGCGATGTTGTTTTCTCTATTATTTTCTCTGTGTCCTGTACAGGCTGCTGCAAATCAGGATTTAGAAGAAGGCATGAAGGCCTATTATAAAAAAGACTGGGAGACAGCAAAGGGATGCTTTGAAAAAGCTCTCTCTTCCGACCCTTTAAACAGCCTTATTCTTTCTTATTATTTTGCCTGTTTTTTACAGACAGATACTGTAGCACTGATAGTTAAGAAAGTGGAAGAAGAATCTATCAGAAAACCCGGTGACAACACGGTTTTAGTGAAACTGGGATTTGCCTATTATGCTATAGGCAGAATCGATGTTAAGATGCAGGATGAAGCCAAAGATTTATTCAAGGATATACTTGCATCGGATCCTTCCAATGCAACGGTTCATACAGGAATGGGGCTGCTTTATGATTATAAAAGAATGTCTCCCAGGGCAAAAGCAGAATATGAAAAAGCACTCAAGATAAACCCTGCTGATATTATAGCCCTTGAACATATGGGATTAATTGTGAAACTGGATGAAGGAAATCCAGAAGGAAGTATTGCTTATTTTAAGAAGATTCTGAATATACTTCCCGATTATCCTGATGCCAATTTTTATATAGGTTCAACCTATTATGGTCTCGGTAAATATGAAGATGCTTTACCTTATTTAAATAAGACGACAGAACTGGACCCTCTCGGGGTCAGTAAAGGGTATTTTTCTTCTATTCTTACCGGTGATATTTATATGAAAGAGAAAAAATACCAGGATGCCATATCTTCTTATGAAAAAGCTCTGGTGATAAAACCAAACAGCACTGCTGTTCAGGTTAAACTGGAAAAAGCCAGGAAATCTAATGACAGTGAACAGTGAACAGTGAACAGTGCAGTTTATAATTAAAGATACAGGTTGTTGTTTAAAGTTAATTGTTAAATATTTGTTTCTAAGCTTTAAGTTAAAAACTATTATAACTGATAACTGATAACTGGTAACTGGTAACTGATAACTGGTAACTGATAACTGGTAACTGATAACTGGTAACTGGTAACTGGTAACTGGTAACTGATAACTGGTAACTGATAACTGGTA
>JBEHWO010000390.1:0-6248 GCA_040217695.1 Vulcanimicrobiota bacterium
TTATTGCGTCTGCTATATGATGTTTTACTCTGGCGTAAGTATTTCTTTCATCACTGGAAAGACTGAATTCGTCCTTCAGTTCAAATTCAACTATATCCCCCCCATGCTCTTTTACCTCTTTTCTGATAGGCTCCAGTAGCTCGTTTGGCGTAAGAGAAAGATTTACCGGTGGTCTAAAACTTCTTATAGTCTCCATTATTATTACTTCCTTTCTTTTTTTATTATTACTTCCTTTCTTTCTTTCTAGCGGCAGAGTTTTATATATGACAAAACATACATATACATCCCTCCTCGTATAATAGTAATATATGAAAATGGAATTTAAGGACTTTATAAAATCCAGAACTCCAGAACCCTAAATTCATACTTATTAATAATACCTGAATTTAAAATGTATCCTTATATAAGGTATCCTTACATAATTCATTCATGTAAATATATTAAATAAACTGTAAATCAATAATTCATTGTCAGAGATTGATAAATTAATATAAAGAAAAATATAATTTGTTGCAAAAATCAGAACATTGACTTCAGTATGGGTGAATGGGAAGGATAACTCCACGATACTTCTTTATAATGATGCTTCTCATCTGAATAATTTTTTGTCACCTTATATGTGAGATCAGGAAAGTTTTTAGTTTTTCTTTATTCTTCTTCTATTATTTCGATTTCTTCTTCTCCTTCCTCTATATCCAGGTCATATAACGGATTATTGCTTTGTTGCTTGAATTGAAATATTCCTTTATTTTCTAAAGTATAAACATTTACTATCTTATCTTCTTTCCTGGTTTTATTTGTTTTACTCTCATTCATTTTTTATTTTACTCCTTTCATTCTGATGAAAATCTTAAAATGGAGGCAGATCTTCTTCTGTAATGACATGTCTGGTAATAATTACTTTCTCGCATATTACGAGTCCTATTAACATTATAAAATTACCGATTGTATTACTTGTAGCCGATACTATAACAATATCTTTGTACGCAAGTATATCTGCACCATATGGTCTGTCGTGCTGGCATGAAGCAAGATAAACATTATTTACAATATCTGTAAAGGTTATCAGATTATCTCGTTCTCTTATAGATTTTTCATTTATATCCTTTCCATCCCACAGAAGTTTAGGATAGAGACCGTATTTATCCAGAAGGATATCTCTGGAAAGAGTTCCATTTACTTTTTCTACAGGTTGCCAGTGGGTATTAGTTTTATCATGCGTCACAAGTATCATAGCCTGTTTCATTCTTGTATTAACTGTATATAAGTGTTTACCGTATGAGTAGTCTATTCCCAGAACCTGGCTTGTCATATAATGTTCCCCCGGATACATGCTTTGTTTTACCCTCCTTTATGTTTATAGAGATGGTTATCGATAATCAAAAAGTTTTATATTATGAATAAAACTTAATCCAGATTTAAGTGTCATGCAAGAGTCAGAGAGGTTCCAATCTGACATAGTCAGGTGAGCAAGGGCATTTGTAAAATTTTGTAGATTCCATTCATCTGAATAAGCAAGGTAATTTTATTTGTTTCTTAACATTACAGTGCTCTGTAAGGTATATTTTTCAGGACTTTCTTCACCCGGTGATTCATAAGGTTTTACAGGTTTACCTATCTTAACTATTATATTAATTTTTTTTGATGAAGGGTGAAAAATAAAATTAACCTGTCTTATATTTCCTGTTATGATTCGTCCGGGAGTAAGATATTTATCGGATGGCGTATTCGGATCGATATAGCGAACCATCGGATAAGTTGTTGTAGAGTTCGAGTCGGGAGGATAATAGAGATTTTTTAAACTACATGTAGAAAAAGTGTCCTTATTACCCAGAAAAATTTTTTTGCTTAACAGTTGATAATAACCGGAAGCAGCAATACCTGGATCCTTCCGGAGATAAAATATAATAAATTTTTTCCAGTTTATCTGTCCGAGAATACTATACTTTGGTATACTCCCGTCATCATCATATGCAGAGAGGAAAGAAATGGCATTACTCTGATTGTCAGGATCCGACACATGAGGAAAATCGATTATCTCTACACTGTCCGGCGAACTTGCTCTTATATCGTTTTCTATTCTATCTATAAGAATCTGTGCACTATCTTTTATATCTACTGTATTTCTGGCTTTAATCCAGCTTTTTGTAGAAATGGAAAAAATGTAAAACATAAGGCTTAAAAGCATTGAAAAAATAGCAATAGAAACCAATATTTCTATAAGAGTCATACCTGATAAAGTTTTGTTCATAGTAATCACTTTTTATAATCTGAAAACAGATAAATTATCATTTTTACTTTAACATTTTTAGTTTGATTTTTACTATCATTTGAAACAGTAACTGTTATTTTTTTATATTTTATTGTATCTGCAGAAGGATATGTATTTTCTATTATACTGGTTTTTACTGTAAATCCTGATTCACTGGTAATTATATTCGGGGCGACAGGTATAGAAGAATATTCCATAAATTTATAGTTTTCAATATATCTTCTGGCTATTATGTTAGCATAGTTGTATCCGCTTCCTTTCTGAATCCCTTCGAGTCCTGCGATTATAGTTCCTATCATAACAACTATTACTATAGATATGAGTCCTATGGCAACAAGTATTTCAGCAAAGGTCACCCCCTGTTTTTTTTTGAACTTATATAAGATAAAGTTAATACTAATAAACATCAACGTGTATATCCTATGCTCCATTTACAGTACAGATTTCATTCTTTAAATAACACTCAGCTTTAATAACTCGTCCGATAAGGTCGACAGAAAAAATCTGCCGACCTTATTTGTTACATTACCTCGGATTTCTGTTCATAATGAATAACATTATCTTTTGGCTCTTTAGCTATTTGCAATTTTTGAGTATGCGTCGGCTAGAGCTTTTGTCAATAGTTGTGGAAAATTCCTTCAAGTGATTCAACTCCTTAATTTATAATCAAAGTATTAGTGAAACAGCATCACTCAATTATAAATGAAGGTTATTTTGCTATACTTCCTCCTGCAAGTCCTCCTACGACTGCGCCTCCGATTCCTAATACAAGAGCACTCGGTAATCCTGTAATTGCCGCTCCGTAGAGTATTCCTGTTCCCCCGTGAGTGACACCCATCCAGGTAGCTCCTGCATTTGTAGCTCCGTTTAAGAGAGCATTGAAAACACTTCCTTCCTTCAGACCTCCCAGGAAACCGAGAGCACCGAGACCGACTGTTGCTACAGTGCCTCCTACCGGGCCGAATATAGCACTGGCCCCCCAGCCTATACCTGCATCAACTGCTCCCTGTATACTGGCAATTCCTCCTCCTAATAATGCTCCACCCACACCGCCGATTGCTGCTCCGCCGAGTGCGCCTATGGCACTGGAAGTCTGATTGGAAATAGGTTTTAAGAATTCAGGAGTAGGTTCGCTTGAACCGAGAACTACCTGTTCCTGGGGGCCGGTTTCTTTCTTTGTAACTTTAAATGTATTTGGCAACTGTGTTGCCAGACCTGTTTTCTGAATTTGCATGATTTATTTATCCTCCTCTTTATCTAAATGTTCTTTGACAAATTATTAGAACGGTTATTATCCTCGCGTTACGCGTTACGCGTCACGCGTAACGATATAAAATGTAATTATAATGTAGTTATTTCCTGACAACCACTTAGCATGGTTGCAGTCAATAAACAAGCAACATCTATACTTGTTATCAACAAAACGCAAAGGTTATTTCATTCCAGTCCCTAATGCGGGTATATTATTGTTGTATAACCTACAGATTACTATTTGCACTCTGAAGCTGATTTATATAATTGGTTATGTATTGCTCGGTTGCGCTTGTCTCTTCTCCTCTGTTAGCTCCCTTAAGCACCTTACTGTTGGCATACTGAAGCTGATCTATAGTGCTATGTATCATTTGAGCAGTTTTACTGTTAGCTTCATTTTCAGCTCCTTTTGCAGTGACCAGATTATCACTGATACCTGTCGGTGTACTTATACCGTTGCCAGAACTGCTGTCACTATTCCATCCCAGGCAGCTGTCGCTTATACCCATATCGCTGGCTGTCTGCGGGTCTATTGATGCGAAAGCCATGCCGTTACCCTTACCGCCTGTACTTTTGCCTGAACTGGTGTCACTATTCCATCCCAGACAACTGTCGCTTATACCCATATCGCTGGCCGTCTGCGGGTCTATTGATGTGAACCCCATTCCGTCGTTCTTGCCGGCTGTACTTTTGCCGGCACTGGTGTCACTATTCCATCCCAGACAACTGTCACTTATACCCATATCACTGGCCGTCTGTGAATCTATAGAGGTGAATTCCTCTGCATCGTCAGAAAAATTTACACTATCCTTTGTTGATATATTGCCGGTATTACTGGTAATATCCTGTGTTTTTCCTATGGCAGATGTTTTACTCTCACCGTTGTTTATGCTTCCTATCTGCACGGGACTTTGACTACTTTTACCGCTTCCTATCTGCACGGCATTTTTACTCCCACCTCCACCTCCACTGCTGATCCCTGTACTCGCTCCTCCGCTGGCTCCTCCGCCACTGCCTACTGATGATACTCCTCCCATTTTATAACACTCCTTTCGTTAAATTTACATTAAAATGAAATATCATTTTATTTTGTTGTTGTTAAAAAAACTATTACCATATCCATTCATAATCCGGTAATGTAAATAATCTATAAACCTGTAATTTAGCAATTAACTGTCCTTAACAGGTAAAATTAATACTAAGAAAAATATAATTTGTTGCGAAAATAAAAATATTGAATTCATTTTTTGACCGGATAAATAGAAAACAATTCTTCCTATCTGTTCTTCGTCCGTCCCGGACGTTTTGGCAAATCTCTCTTACTGTTTCCTGTGGAATGTTATTATGACATAAAAAGAAAAGATAATTTTGAAGAAATTTTCTCTGGAACTTAATTTTATGATAATCCTAACGGTTTATTATTTTTTTACTCTGTACTTCTCCATTTTCGCAACAGTTCTATTAATTTTTTAAATATTCATCTTATGCTTATTATTACAGATTTTTTTCTGGATTTTTTTGGAGGAATTTTTTATTTTTTTACAGATTTTTTTTACTTTTTTTTATTTTTCTGTGAAAAAAATATAATTAGTGCTTCTTTATTAAAAAAATTACAGAAAGGATGAGTAGAAAAATAGGTGTCAGTATCTGGAATAAGGATTTCAAATACTTCACAGAACAGGTATTGACTGTTCACTGCAGATAAGTTTTTTGTAAGATTCTGAAAAAGATATGTGTGTTAATTCTTTAATTGCAGTTCCCGTTCTTTAGTGAACTGCAATTAAAAGTAAGGAGTAATTTTTCATTTGTAAGAGCAGGTTTTATTACAGAAGTATGATAGATTTTTCGAAAGAAGCCGGATATTTGGGTGGGCATATTATTTGTTTTTGTTCTGAGGATTTAAAATTTTTAATCAGGAGGTAACAGGTTATGAATAAAAAAACGTTATTCTTAAAAAAAGAAGGTTTTGCTCTCATAACTGTCCTTTTTATGACATGTCTTCTTGCCATAATGACAGTAAGCCTTATTACTCTTACTTCTCATACACTTTACCGGACTACTAATAGTATCAGTAGAAATTCAATTTTACCTATGGCAGATTCTGCAATCTCCGAGGTTGTGATAAAACTGACAGATGATAATAACTGGGGTAAAAACAAAGAACGTCTTTTAATGCGTTCCGGTAATCAGAATATGAGAGCAGGAAATATAGACCCCCTTAATCTGCCTTCTGTAAATTCCAATTTTACTTTTGATGAAATAAACGGTTATTATTTTGTAACCTTCGACTCCGACGATTCAGCTTTTAAAACCGGCGAAAAGTTTTTTTCCGTTAACAATCTTTCCGGTGATGCAAGTGTGCCGAACTGGAGAGGGGAGCCGGTTCCTCCTCATACGGCAGACATTGTGATTACGGTTGCCCGGGATAATACTGTCAGACATGTAGAAGTTCTGCTTACAGGTATACCAGTGTCACAGAGTGGTATGACAAGCGGGGCACGAGGAAATGTTTCCATAAAAACAAATCGATTTACTTTATCCAGTGTAAATGAGGGAGGGGCATCTCCGAATTTTCATTCGAATTACAATCCTTCACCTTCGCGTGAAATTTCTATGGGAATTTATAATATGTCCGGTAATGCAGTACCGATAATGGATATCGAGGATGGGGCATGCTTTTCTGCATGTGATACAATTTCCTGCATAAAAAGTGAGCCCGATATGT
>JBEHWO010000391.1:0-6245 GCA_040217695.1 Vulcanimicrobiota bacterium
GCTTTAGATGAAAATTAAGTAGAGGCAGTTTATCTAAATAATTTATTATAATCCTCAAATTTTCCACTGTAATATGTAATCCCGGCGATGTTTAGAAAGAAATTTTTTCCGATTCAACCATATACCATTCCTTGTTTTTAATACTTTTTCCTGTCTTTCCAGGCAATATAACGGATTTTTGGAAGGATTTTTCTATTGAAATATTTAATCTATAATCAGAACTGAAATATATAAAGAGAGATGGAGATGAATACTATGCAGGTTGACACAAAAACCACACAATATATTCCGCCGAAGATTGATAAAAAGCCTCTCGCCGGTCAGAAAACCTCTGAAACTAAACAGCAGAAAGATACATCGCCTGTAACCGCCACGAAAGGAGAAAGAGTTGAATTATCAAAACAGGCAAAAGAAAAATTACAATCGGAACCATCACAGGCACCTGTTACTGATAATTCCGGGAGTGAATCATCAGTATATAATAAAGTAAATAAATGGATATCTGACAAATCGGAAGATGCTTATAAATGGGTTACAGGCAAATCCGAAGATGATAGTAAATATATTGATCAGGGCAGTAAAGATAAATGGCTTGCCGAACTGAAAAAGTCCGACCCTGAGAGATATAAAACCTTTATGAAAAACCAGATTGATGCTGAAATAACCGGTAATGAAACAAGTGAAAAGTCCGGCCAACTGATACAGGAAGGCATTGAGAAAGCAAATCCGGATGTGTTGCTGAAAAGTGCCATTACAGGAGTCGACCAGTATGAACTGCAGAAACAGAATGAAGAGACAGATAAAAAACAGATGGAACTGGCAAAAAATAAATCTTCCAATAAATCTCATGTAAGTAACCTGCTTAACTCTCAGGAAGACATAAATAAATCCAATCTTGAAAGTGCCGAAGCCACTCAGAAACTGGCAAATGAAATAGACGGTATGGTTACTTTAGGTGCATCAGGCAATCTGGTAGATGCAAAAAATGCATATAACCGGGGGGATTATAAAGAAGCAGCACTGGATGTCGGTTATGCCGGAGTAAAAGTTGCAGGTTCTGCCCTTCTTTATTCGGGAGTGGCTGTCAAATGGGCAGGACAGGGGCTGAGTAAACTGGGTGTTGCAGGAGATAAATTGCTAAAATCAGTTGCACCGGAAGCATATCAGGCTGTAAAGTCAGGTGCCGGTGCTGCAAAAGAACTGGTAACAGAAGGAGTATTTAATATTGCAGATAAAATAGCCAAGTCTCTTACAAACCTTGACGGTAAAACCCTTCTTTACACACCTGTAAAGGAACTTGGCAGTAAAGGTGCTGATGAAATAACTTCCTTTCTGGGCAAAACTGCACAGGAAACATGGGATGTCCTGACCATGGATGCAGGGAAAGCTGCATATAACACTGCAGGTAAAGCAACCAGTAAGGTGCTGAATAAAATAGGACAGACAGGTGAAAATTTACTGAATAAAATCGGAGATGCAGGTGATGGTCTGAAGGGTTTTATAGATGATGCAGGAAAGGGTATAAAAAATACAATCAACAGGGCAGGTAATTCTGTAGACGAACTATTTGCCGGCAATAAGAGCAGTAATTTCAAAGAGCTTTTGAAAGATGTAGATGACGGTATCGTTGATGTGAAAAAACTTCATGAAGCTTTTGAAAAGGGAGATTTAAAACTGGAAGAACTCCAGGAACTTTATAATCAGGGAAAAATAAACGGTAAAGAATTTTATGATGTAAGAGGGACGAATTTTAAACAGTCAGGTCAGGTAAAAAATGAACCTGCTAATTTAGATAATTCTGTCAGTGATAAAAATGTTTATGATAATAGAGGCAGTAAGCTTCAGGTGAAATCTGAACCGGAATTACAAAAATATGACCGGGTTAAAACAGAAGGAAATGAAAGAATCTCAAAAATGCCTGACCCTTCTCCTGAGCCTTATAATAAGGTAGATATGGTTAACTCAGGGGAAATAGATGAAGCCGGCAATGTATATACACATGAGCCTAATATAGAAGGAGAAGCAGTTGTAAAAGATCCGGGAGGCCCAGGAACCAGTTCTGTCAGCAGAAAACAGCGGGAAGCATATATTATGAAGGAATATAAGCGGTTATGGGACGCAGGGAGAATAGATGAAGCAACACAGTTATGGAAACAGTTCTTGAGAGATAAAGAGAATGGTATTATATACGGACTCGGAGAGAATTCTGATATAAGAAATATATAGACAATTAAGAAAGGGAACAGTATTTTATGAAACATCCAGATTTTTTTTATCGCTTAAAATATATGAGAGAGAGTTTTTCTGATGAATTAATCAAAAAACCTGAAGTTATACCTCAAATACTCAGAACTATGAAAAAAGAAATTTCAGATTTTAATAATGCAGAAAATAATTTAAAAAAAATAAAAGCAGGTTTTGACATAATACTTCACCATATTATTTCTTATGAGCAAACAAATGATGATAAATATCTTCAGGAAATACAAAAAATTTGCAGGCACCTTGCCTGTGTTTCCAATGATATTTATAAAGAAATTACTTTTTTTGAAAGGCTTACACATGCCAGGGAAAAGGCATTTATAAGAAAAGAAGCCGTTAAGAGAGCAGAAAATTCTTCTATGTTTATCGGCCTGGCAGCTCTTGTAAATGCCGGTAAAGAAGGAACTATGCCAGAAGAAGAATTGTGGGAGCAGATGGATATGGTGAGAGAGACAATTTATGATATACAGGAAGGAGAACCTGAAGATTTATCGGACAAAACAAAACATCATATTGATATTGCCGGTTTGTTTAAATCAGGTCTGGAAGAACTTGAAGGCGCCCTTGATATGATTGAAAGGGCTTTTCAGGATAAAAACAATGACGATGCAGACCATGGGCTATTAAAGGCACTGGATGGGCTTGTAAAACTTAAGATGGTTGACGTCATAGGAGCGATTGGAGGAGTTATACAATGAATAGACCTTATCTTTTATGGTATATAGATGAAACTGTTGAGAGAATACGCAATGCCGGTAAAAAAGGCAAAGAACAGTATATCAATGATTTACACGACCATCTCGGTCTGATAATACCTCTCTTGTATGAACATCCGGATTTTAAGCAGTTAGAGGAAGAGACTCTTAATGCACTGGACGAGATAGATGACCTTTATTATGAATTAATCGATGACGAAGAGGATAAAAATAGTGTAATTCCTCTTATAAAGGAACAGATTTACCGTATAGAAGAACAATCATCCATGATAGAGCCTTTCCTGGATAAATTGCGCCCTGTCGATTTATTAAGATTTTCAGAGTATTATATGGAAGAAGTAGTAAAGGAAACTGCATCATTTGAACCACTTTATGTTGATCTATTCAAAGATGCCATGGATTTTTTTGCTAATATGGATAAATCTACTATCGATACTACTGTTAAACAGGTTTATTCCGATGCATATAGATTGGGTCTTGGAGAACTGGAATTTTATAATAAAGAGATTGAACAGGCTAAAGAAAAAGGATTTACGGTGAAAAATGATATACAGAAAACCTTTCTGACTTATTTCTGGAAAGAATTTTTTGGTTATGAGGAGGCTTTTCTTAAAGGAGATGTGGAATTCTATTCAGCACTGGTTCAATACATGGAAGACGGAGATAAAGCTCATCTTGACAGGGCTTATGATGCAGCAGTTGAAGCAGACCGTAATCTGCTGAGAAATAATATAATAAAAAATAGATTTAAAAAACTCGGTGAAATAACAGAAGAAGATATTACAGATGTTGAGTATCCATTTATATATGAACCGGGTCTTAAAGAGCATATTAATGGAATTAACAGGAAATCCGAAATATTATCTTTCTTACCATTTTTCAATGTTCTTCCCGGAGAAGATATAGAAAAACTTTCTCGAAAAATTAAACTTAAGAAATATGTAAAAGATGATGTAATATTTACCGAAGGCAGCAGAGCAGATGAAGTATATATAATTAAAACGGGAGATGTGCTGGTATATAATAACATGAAAACCTTTGCCACTCTTACAAAAGGCGATATGTTCGGAGAAATAGGAGTGATTTCCGGCAATACCAGAAGTCTGTCCGCTGCAGTAATGTCACCTGTATCTGAAATCTATGTGATTACAAAGGAGCATTTTATAAATATGCTCGAAAAATATCCTTCTCTCGGTATTAATCTCTCTAAAGTGCTCTGCCGGAGAATTGATATGGCGACTAAAAATTTAACAGCCTCTATGAATGATAATTATTTATATAATAGAGATAAATCAGAACTTGCTAATATGAGGAAAAAAATCGATATTATAAGTGTGAATCCTTTTTTCAATATTCTTTCGAAAGAGCATCTTGAAAGAATATCTTCCAGGATAAAACTGAAGAGATATGATAAAGGGGCAGTTTTATTTAATGAAGGAGACATGGCAGATGATTTTTATATAATAAAATCAGGCCGTATAAGTCTATATTATAATAAAAATCAGGCTTTGAGAGAATTCAGAACACTGGATAAGGGTGATATACTGGGAGAAATGGCTGTTATTTCAGATACCAGACGGAGCCTGTCAGCATCAGTCATTTCTGACAGAGCAGAATTATATGTTATTTCTAAAGATAATTTTTTATATTTGCTAAACCATTATCCTGAATTAAATCTGAATATGGCCAAAATACTCTGTCACAGGATTAATATCCTTACACAGCGGATGAGCGGTATTATGGGGAAGACTGTCACACCGACCATGCCGGTTCAGACAAATAAATAATAAGGGTTTTCTATTACTTACGCAGCCAATCAAATTTCTTCCCCTGTGTTTCAGCTCAAATCTTCAAACCGAAGTGCTTCTCAGCAATAAACTCTATATTCGGAATTACCATGTCTTCAACCAGGGTACCAAGTTTTTTAACAACTTTTTCCCACTGGTTGTTTATTTCTTGTTTCATCTCCTTAGTGTCTTTTCTTAACTCTTCTTTAAACTCTTTCATTTCCTTTTTAAAGTCTTTCATCTCCTGGCTTAATTTATCCAAATTAATTTGAGTATTCATCTGCATATATGCTAATTTCATCAGAGCGTTTTCAATATCACTTACTCTTTCTTCTATAACTGGCATAACTTATCACCTGCCTTTCTACTACAACCTCTGATGCTGGCTTTCGTCTTTTGTTTGGTTAGTAGCATACCTTTTTTCTTTAAATTTGTTAACACCTTCCTAATCTACTATAAATATAACATATGTATTTACGTCATTCAATAATAATGTAAACATATTTTTACAGGATAATCTGCAGTAACAATTATAAAAATCCTGTTCATCCTTAAATCCTGCAAATCCCGGTTCAGACAAAAAAAGAAGAAGGATTTTCTTCTCTCTCCGGTGCCAGGTTTTTCTATTTTCAGAATTAAAAACTTCTATATATACTCAGGATTTCAAATTAAGGCGAGTGATAATGGCAAACCGGAAGTACTTATAAACTATATAATATAAAGGAATTATGTATTTACTGTATATATATTATCTGTTATACTGATATACGAAAGAAGGTGTTTATATATGCCAAAATTAAAAGAGCATGAGAAGCTTATTAATTTAAAAGTAAAGAAGGATTTTCATTACAAATTAAAACTACAGGCATTAAAAGAAAATACCACTATGCAGGCTTTAATAACGAAGGTAATGGGACAGTATATTTCAGAGGAAGAAGAAGAATTAATAATAGAGCCTGTTAATGAGGAAGAACTTAGTCAGGAAGAAAGGGATGCAATAGAACAGGGCAGGAGAGATATAGAAGCTGGAGATTATCAGGACTTTGAAGAGGCTTTTAAAGATTTATTATGACAGTAAAAATAAGTAAACAGGCCAGGAAAGACATATTTAAATTAGATAAGACTATTATTCACAGAATTTATAAGGCTATTGGTAAAATGAGGAAAGATATTGCAAGGTTTAAGAGGTTGAAAGGAGCAGGTAAGACAAATAGCTTAAGAGTAGGAAACTACAGGATTATTTTTGACGTAACAGGAGATAGTATAAATATTCTTAATGTAGAACACAGGAGAGAGGTATATAGAGATCTATGATAACTTTATCAGGGAATGAGGTATTAAATTTAATAGGGAAGAAGCAAATGAAAGATAGAGTTTTCTTTGATACGAATATTTTAAGGGTATAGGAATTTTTATTTTTAATGGCGTAAAATAAAGCTTTAGATGAAAATTAAGTAGAGACACTTTATCTAAATAATTT
>JBEHWO010000392.1:0-6237 GCA_040217695.1 Vulcanimicrobiota bacterium
GTTACGCGTCACGACTATAAAGTCGATCTTTTATTGAAAATATTTCAATTATTTTCATTTTTTTTCCTTTAAAATAAAAAATAAAAATTTCTGCTAACCGTCATAATCATAATGAATGATGTGTAAAGGCAATCCCATTTACCGTGGTGAGCATAAATAATACATATATGCTCTTGTGACGCGTTACGCGTGACGGGAGGATTAAAAATAAAAAAATAGAATAATTTACTGTAAATTACCTTATAAGGAGAGATAAACATGTATAAAGAATTCAAAGAATTCATTATGAGGGGAAATGTAATGGATATGGCAGTCGGTATCATTATAGGAGGAGCTTTCGGTAAAATCGTAAATTCCCTTGTAGCAGATGTAATTATGCCGCCTATAGGCCTTCTGCTGGGGAAAGTAAATTTTTCAAATCTTTTTATCAATCTATCCGGTACTGACTGTGCAACTCTTGATGAAGCCACAAAAGCCGGGATACCTGTATTAAAATATGGTCTATTTATTAATACTATAATAGAATTCTTGATTGTAGCTTTTGCCGTATTTATCATGATAAAAGTAGTAAACTCTATAAAAAGAGAAAAAGAACAGGCTCCCCCTCCGGCTGATACAAAAGAATGTATCTACTGCTACTCCAAGATTCCAATAAAAGCAACAAAATGCCCTAACTGCACGTCTGAAATTAAAGCTTCTGCATAATAATTTACATTGACGTATGATTCAGATCATGCGTCAATGTAATAAGGAATGACAATTAAATAACTATCTCAAATATATTAAATCGTGACGCGTGACACGAGGAAAGAGACTATTTATAAATTTCCATTCCTAATAACTTCTTTACAGTTTCAGCCAGATTTCTTATAGTAACAGGTTTTAATAATAATTCCTTGATACCGCTGCGTATCTCCTCATCAGGATTTATGGTATCCGAAAAACCTGTCGTGAGAATTACAGGAATATCGGCTCTGATACACATAATTTCTTTCGCAAGCTCTCTCCCTGTCATATGTGGCATAGTCAGATCCGTAATGACAAGATCAAAATGGTGGGGAGCATTCCGGAAGCTCTCCAGTGCTTTAATAGAGTCTATTTCAGTAATAACTTCATAGCCCAGCCGTTTTAACATAGATTTCATAATATTTACAATAGCTTCTTCATCGTCAACAACAAGTATGGTACCTGTACCTCCAGGTATTGTTTCTAATTTTTCATGAGTAATATCTTCATCAGTTTTAATTTTTGGAAGTAATACCTGAAATTCCGTACCTTTTCCCGGTTCGCTGTATACTTTAATATTACCTCCGTAACCTGTAACAATACCATGAACAACAGACAGTCCGAGTCCTGTTCCTTCACCTGTTTCTTTTGTAGTAAAATAAGGTTCAAAAATTCTTTCCAGGACTTCACGTTTTATTCCATGTCCTGTATCACTTACAGTAAGTTTTACATAAGGACCTGTTTTAATATCAGTGTAAAAAGGTAAATCTTCAGGGAAAATATCGACATCGGCAAGGCTTATATCCAGTATTCCTCCCCGTTCCTTCATGGCATGGGCTCCGTTGGTGCAGAGGTTCAGAATTATCTGATGGATTTGAGTCGGATCTGCCATAATTACAGCCTGTTTTCCTTTAATGTCCTGTCTTATCTCAATAGTGGCAGGTAATGATGCTCTGAGTAATTTAACAGCCTCTTTTATAACAGGTATTATGTTTAATAATTTTCTCTTCTGGTCAGTCCTCCGGCTGAAGGTAAGAATCTGTGCTACCAGTTCCTTTGCACGGTCACCTGCTTTCAGTACCTGTGACAGGTATTGATAAATAATATGTTCTTCGGAAATCTCAAAAAGTGCCAGTTCCGTATAACCAATTATAGAACCAAGGATATTGTTAAAGTCATGGGCAATGCCACCTGCGAGAGTTCCTATGGCTTCCATCTTCTGAGACTGAATCAACTGTCCTTCAAGTTTTCTGTGTTCAGCAACTTCACGTTCAAGTTTTTCACATGTATCTTTAAGTTCCGCAGTTCTTTTTTCTACAAGCTCTTCAAGATGATCACTGTATTTTTTCAATGATTCTTCTGTCCGACGAATCTTCAGATGGGTGGAGATTCTTGCTATCACTTCCTCTCTCCGGACAGGTTTTGTAATATAATCTATACCTCCCAATTCAAATCCCTTTACAATATTATCCGTATCAGTAAGACAGCTCATAAATATTACCGGAATATCTGCAGTATTCTTATTTTCTTTTAATTTTTTGCATACCTCAAAACCGTTCATATCAGGCATTATAATATCGAGTAAAATAACATCAGGTTTTTTAAGTTCTGCAATTTCTATTCCTTCCTGCCCTTTCTGGATTAACATAAGGTCAGTATTAAATTCATTTAAATATTCGTACATTACACTCAAATTAGACGGCTGATCATCTATAATCATAATTTTTGAATTTTCTATACAGTTCATTCCCTTTCACTCACCTCCTTTTCAGATTCCTTCAGATATGTATTCAATAATTTTTTAATTTTTTCCATTTCAAAATTATCTATCAGAATTTTGAGTTTATTGTAAAAGCCGGTACAATCATGGTTACCTTTTTTTAATTCTTCTCTTATGGCTCTCACATTTCCTTCTTTAGCAAGAGTATATAATCTATTTATTATATCTTCAGATGGAAGCAAAACTGTTTCTTCCCGGTACGGCATCATAATTTTGTCTTCATAAATCCATTCCAGGAAAAGGTGTTTCGTTAACAGTTCCAGTAAATCTTTATAAAAAAAAGGTTTTACAAGATAATCATCAAATCCTGTTATTTCGAAATTAAACTGTTCCAAATTACCTGCCGATATGGCAATAATTTTTATTTTTTTCCATAACCGGTTTTCCCTTATTTTCACAGTACATTCAAAACCGTTCATCTCCGGCATTATAAGATCCATAAAAATCAGATCAGGCTTTAATTCATCCAGTTGTTCCAGACACTTCGGTCCATTTTCGGCTTCATTTACTTCAAATCCGATATTTTTTAACAGATCAGCCAGCATCAATCTATTTTCAATTTTATCATCTACAATTAATATCTTTCTCCTCATACCTTCATATCCTGTAATTATTTCCTCTGAGTCTGCGTCATGTATCTGGCAGAAAGGTACTTCAGGCAGGTCTATTTCAAACCAGAATCTGCTTCCTGTTCCATAAGCACTTTCTACGTTCAGGTTTCCGCCCATTATTTTTACAAAATGCTGGCTTATGGTAAGACCGAGTCCTGTACCTTCTGTTTTTCTGAGATGGTCTGACAGTTGCTTGAATGGTGAAAATATATCTTCCACATGTTTATCTAATATACCGCTTCCCGTATCTTCAACAGAAAAAAGGATTTTTGTATCATGTTTTTCTGCTCTTAACGTTACCTGTCCTTTCTGAGTAAACTTAACAGCATTACTCAAAAGATTAATCAATACCTGACTCAATTTTTTTTCATCACCAAGAACAAAATGCGGTAAATTAACCGGAATTTCAACAGAGAAAGATATTTTCTTTTCTTTTGCTTTAACTCTGATCATCTCTTCAATAAAATTCAGTAAATTAATCAGATCAAAAGTATGCTTATCCGCTTCAGTTTTTCCTGACTCTATTTTTGCAAGATCAAGTATGTCATTAATCAGGTCAAGTAAGTGTTTTCCGCTTTTTTCAATAATATTTATGCCTCTTTTATAATCTTCTGTTAATTCCTTACTTTTCCCGAATAATTGAGCATAACCCAGTATTGCATTCAGAGGAGTACGGAGTTCATGGCTCATGCTGGCAAGGAACTCACTTTTTGCACTGTTGGCCATTTCCGCTTCATCTTTTGCCTTCTGCAGTTGCCGTGTTGTTTCAATCAGTTCTGCTGTTCTTTCTTTTACAATTTCTTCCAGATGGTCTCTGTATCGTTTCACTTCGTCTTCCGCCAGTTTTCGCTGTGCCTCTCCTTCCAGTCTGTCAAGGCCGAAAGAAATACTCATAGCTACTTCCTCAAGGAGGGATACTTCTTTCTCCTGAAAAACATATGTCTCAACGGCATAAATGTTCAAAGCACCGAAGAGTGTTCCGGCAGAATAAAAAGGGAAACTGGCAGCAGCACGAATACCTGCTTCTATCATAAACTGACGCCAGGGATATATACCGGAATCGGGAGAAAAATCATTGCATATACAGGTTTTTTCTTCTTTGATCGCCGTGCCGATCGGACCGGGATCTTCAGGTCTCTCGTCATAAAAAATAGTAATATTTCGGACATAATCCATGTGTTTACCTGCCATAGCTACAGGGATAACTGACCTGGTATTTATATCCTTTTCGCCAATCCATGCCATATGGAAACCTCCACGATCTACTACTATCTGACAGATCTGTTCAAAAAGTTCTTTTCTGGAATTGACTCTGATAATCAGTTGATTGACCTGACTTAAAACTTCATAAAGGCGATTCAGACGATGTATTTCTTCTTCATGTCTCCTGTGTTCTGTAATATCTATAATATTTCCGAAAACACGTACCACATGTCCCGATGGCATTTCTGCCATAGCTGTAGTTCTGACCCATTTTTTCGTTCCTCTGGCACTCACAAATTTCAATTCCAGATCATAAGGTTCCCCCCGTTCAACTGCTCCGTAAAAAGCTCTTTCAATAATCGCCTGCTCATCGGGACCATAGAATTTTATATCCTGCTCAATTTTATTGGGATCAAAATCTCTATCTACTTCGTAAATATTATAAACTTCACTCGTCCAGTACATTTTTTTATTTTCTACCTGATATTCCCATCCGCCAATTCTGGCAAGGTGCTGAGTCTCCTGTAATATAGATTCGCTTTTATGGAGAGCATCTTCTGTCTTTTTACGCTCTGTAATATCTTCGAAGACTGTGGCAAATTGACCTTTACCCGGTGAAAAGACGGAAATACTGAAGTATTTGTTCATTGGTTCGAAATAAGTTTCAAAGCGAACAGGCTTACCTGTTTCCGTAACCTCCTTATAGGTATTGAAATAAGGTGGATTTCCTGTGCCATAAAGTTCGGAAGCTTTCTTGCCGATTATATCCGCTCCGCCAATGCCTGTGTGTTTGACATAAGCCGGATTGACATCAATTATGATATAATCTGACGGTATACCTGTTTCATCATATATGATTTCATGAATGGCAACACCTTCAGTCATTGCCTCAAACAAAGCAATAAACCTTTCTTTAGTCTCCCGTAAATCATCTTCAACCTTTTTACGGCGCAAAATCTCCAGAGCCATAACAATAAGAAATAAAAATATAATGAAAAATATAATGATTACAGTAATAACTTCAATTCTATATTTAGCGAATATTGAATCGGGTTTGTTTTTAATTATGCTTCCTTCCGGAAGCTCCCTTGCGGCGATGTTAAATCTCTTCATAACCTGATAATCAAACATATACTTATTATGACTGTTAAGCATTACAGGTATGGATTTTATATCGGTTCCCTTAAGTATTTCTAAAACCATATTTGCAGCAGCCTCTCCATGATAATAACTGCTTACTACATTACCGCCGAGTGCTCCGAGGCCTACACGAATATCAGTAACTACAAAACATGGCACAGAAGAGCAGGAAGTCAGAAAACCGGATTTTTTAAAAGTATCGTCAATTCCGGAAAGCATATTGTCAGTCCATATATAATCTGTATCAAAAGAGCAGAGAATTAATAGCGTTTTTATATTGACTGTACCTGTATTATTTTTTAAAGGTACCACCGGTTGTTTATAAGGAAAGAACATAACAGAAATGGCAAACAAAGAGAGAAGTAAAAGAAATGTGAGAATAGAAAAAAATAATGGAGAAATTTTTATTTTACGGAAATACAAAGTGCTCCTCCCTTCGTTCCATCTCACAGTGGAAAATATGTGTTCGTGACGTGTAACGGGAGGTCAAGAACCATAATCTGTCAGAGTTATTTTCTTACAGTTCCATAAAGTTTTCGCTCCCGTTACGCATCACGATTAATAATTTAACGCTATCACCACTCAGCCCATTACCTGCCAGTATAATCTGAAGCAGTTATTTGGCCGGTATCCTGACATTCCTCAGTAAAAATAAAAGAGCAAGACCTGACGTAATTATCACAACGGCACCTGTATATATGAGACTATTATTCGAATTACTGCCTGACGAAGGCTGAAGAGGAACAGGTGTTGGTGTTTCTGGAACTGTAGTCGCCT
>JBEHWO010000393.1:0-6215 GCA_040217695.1 Vulcanimicrobiota bacterium
CGGGATTCAATGACACATCTGCTATACCTTTAGTATTACCTGCAGGTGGGATTTTAAAAATGAGAACTCCTACATGCCCGGGCGGTACATAGTAAATTGTAGAGGCAAGAATAATAATTATAATAAAACCAATAGCAATTATGGCTGCTCCCGTTATTGACAGGGCGGAAAAATTGAAACCTTTAGATTGTTTCGGAACTACATTCATAGGAAAACTCCTCTCCTTTTTATAATCTCTCTTAAAGAATATACACTAATGATGATAGTAAGTCAATTAATTAGTGAAAAGTGAGTGGTGAGTAGTGAAAAGTGAAGAGTGACCGGTAGGGGCGTTTGAATAAACGCCCATCATACATCACGCATCACGAACCACCCGTAACGCGTAACGCGTTACGCGTTACGAGAAAGAAACATTATGTCTGAAAAACTGAAATATAAAATCAGAGGACTTGATTGTGCGGAAGAGGTTTCTGCCCTCAGAGCTACTATGGGAAAACTTGCCTTTGTCAGAGATCTTCAGTTTGATATACTGCAATCAACTATGACTGTTACGGTAGATAATTCTCTTTCAGTAGAAGATGATATAGTGAAATCTGTGAGAGAAGCAGGACTTGAAGCTCTGCCATGGACATGTTGCTCCTGTGAAGGAAAAGATTTTTCACAGGAGAAAGACAGACGTTTTATTATGTGTGTCACTGCTTTTGTTTTTTTATTCTCTGCTTCACTGTCTCATGGCATAATCCATAGAAGTATTGTTGATGCTTTTGTATGCGGCGAAGGTATGATGCATCATTCTTTCCCTCTTATTTCCGTTATTTTATATATTATTTCCATAATTTTTTCTGTCTGGTATATAATTCCAAAGGTTTTTATATCTGTGAGACACTTCAGGCTTGATATGAATGTTCTTATGACTCTTGCCATGGCAGGAGCCGTTGTTCTAGGACAGTGGTTTGAAGCTGCCACAGTTGTATTTCTTTTTGCTCTTGCCCAGCTTCTGGAAGCCTGGAGTGTGGGGAAAGCCGGCAAAGCAATAGAAGCTCTTATGGAACTTTCTCCTCCTATGGCCCGTTATCTCTGTCCCCATGACGGAGATATTTTAGAAAAACCTGTTTCTGAAGTTCCTGCAGGAGTTACAGTACTTGTTCGTCCGGGTGAAAAAATACCTCTTGACGGGATTGTTACAAAGGGTTCCGGCACTGTCAATCAGTCTACTATAACAGGCGAGGCGGCACCTGTAAAAAAGGAATTCGGCACGGAGGTTTTCGCAGGAACTATAAATGAAGAAGGAGCTTTTGAGTTTAAAGTAACGAGAACATCCGGTGATACAACCCTTGCCAGAATTACCCGTATGGTAGAAGAAGCCAGGGGAAAACGTGCTTTTTCAGAACAGTGGGTAGAAAAGTTTGCCCGTTATTACACACCGTCTATGATTTTTTTATCTCTTTTCATAGCTCTTATTTCTACCCTTTTGTTTAAACTGCCATGGTTTGACAGTATGTACAGGGCTCTTGTAATCCTCGTCATATCCTGTCCCTGCGCACTGGTAATATCCACACCTGTAAGTATTGTCGCAGGCCTTACCAGCAGCGCAAGAAACGGTGTTCTTATTAAAGGCGGTGTTTATCTTGAAGCTCCTGCATCTATTTCTGCTATTGCTTTTGATAAAACAGGCACTATTACCCGCGGTAAACCGGAAGTAGTACATATTGTCCCTTTTAAAGACTATACACAGGATTTTATTCTCTCCAGAGCTTCTTCTCTTGAAATTCACTGCAAACATCCTCTGGCAAAGGCAATACTTGAAAAAACCCTTGACTGTGCCATAAGATTTACTCCATGCGAAAAATTTAATCTGATTAAAGGAAGAGGCATAGAAGGATATATAGAAGAAAGTCTTTACTGGATAGGGAATCAGAGTCTTATGGAGAAATTCTTAAACGATCCTTCCATAAATAAAAAAATAGAAGAAATGGAGAAAGATGGCCATTCGGTAGTAGCAATCGGTAATGAAAAAGATGTATGCGGACTTATATCTATATCGGATATTATAAAATCCGACACTCTATCTGTTATAAAATCCCTTAAAGACCTGGGTGTTAAAAAAATAGTAATGTTAACAGGCGATAATGAAGGAACGGCGCAGCATGTTGCCACATCAGCCGGTCTTGATGATTTTAAAGCTTCTCTCCTTCCTGAAGATAAAGTCAGGTATGTGGAAGAAATAGTTCATGAATTTAAACATGTAGCCATGGTTGGAGACGGTGTGAATGATGCCCCGTCTATGGCAGTGGCCACACTGGGTATTGCCATGGGTGATATAGGAAGTGATGTAGCTATTGAAGCAGCCGATATAGTCCTTATGTCAGATGATCTTGTAAGACTGCCATGGCTTATAAAACATTCCAGAAATACTCTGGGAATAATAAAGCAAAACCTGTATTTTGCCATTGCCATTAAAGCTCTTTTTATGGCTCTTGCTATGGCGGGAGTTGCCACTCTCTGGATGGCAATACTCGCAGATACAGGTGCTTCGCTTCTTGTTATTTTCAATTCTCTGAGATTGTTAAGTGAAAAAGTGAAAAGTGAGCAGGCTTACCCTACGCGTCACGCGTCACGCGTTACGCGTCACGATTATAATGAGCAGTTTTTATAAAATTTTCACTAAAACTTAATAAAAAGTAAGCAAATTACTTTTATTATTACTGTAATTTTGTTATAATTTTTCTGTAGAAACTTGCTGTTTGAGGAGAATATCATGAGTGATAGTAAAGAACATATAAATTCCGAAGATCTGAAAAACATAGAATCAGAAGAAATGCCTGATATAAATGAGGATTCTTCTGAAGAGATTATTGAACATACTGAAGAAGGTAAGAGGAGAGTTGTAAGAAAAAAGCGACCCATGATTAAAGATCCCGGAACAAGACGTGTTAAATACAGCACAAAAAGACTTTCTAAAGATAAACTCGAAGAATACCTTGAATCCCGTGCAGACGGAAAGAAAAGAAAAATCATAATCAAAAAGATTCAGAAAAAAGAATCCCCTTCAGAATCGGTAGCAGTGCCTGAAACCGATGTGGAGATAATAGAAACGGTTGATGAAGTAAAGGAAGGCGGATATATAGACCTTGCCTCCGATTATGCTCTTCCCAGTTCTGAAGGCGGAACTGCGGAAGAAGCTCTTCCTTCCGACTGGAAAGAGAAAAAAATTGCATCTTATAAGAAGAAACCGGAAGACCCGCCTGTACTGACACCTTTTGAAGAAGGACATGTTTTATCCGAAAGATATGAAATCGTGGAGAAAATCTATGAAGATATAAACGGGGTACTTTATAAAATAAAGGATCTGAAGGAAGAAGATGAGAGAAAACAGATAAAATCAATAAAAGAAATACAGTATATTGCAGGAGAAGGTATTCCCGAAGAAATTACCGTTGATGCTCTGAAGAGGCTTGAGAGAATGACATCTTTCCTCAAAGATGTAGATCATGTCAATCTCTCAAAAATATATGATTATTTCTCTCTTTTAGAAGGGAAACAGGTAAGATTTTTCACTGTAATGGAATATATTGAGGGAAATACCCTTGAAGAAATGCTCAGGGTTTATGTAAAAGAAGGAACCCCCATACCTGTAAAAACAATTTTTAGTATAATGGAAAAGATCTGTGATGCCCTTTATTATCTTCATAATAAAAAGCCTTTCCCCATAGGTTTCGGTGACCTGAAACCTTCAAACGTGATGATGGCTCTTGACGGAAGTATAAAGTTCATAAATTACGGAATAGGCAGTTTTTTTGATACGGATAAAGACGGAACCATTCAGAGCCGCGGAACTTTAGGTTATGCCGCACCTGAACAGAGAGGCGTAGATTTTACCAATACGAAAGCAGATATTTTTGCCCTTGGTGTAACGGTTTATTATATGCTTACAGGTGTTGATCCCGAGGAACACCCATATGAATTCAAACCTCTGAGAAAACATAAGAGGTTTGTATCTGAAAAGGTTCAGCGTTTTGTAGACAGATGCGTTGCAATCGATCCTGACGACAGGCCTGATATAGAGGCAGTACAGAAACTGATTAAAAAAATGGATCTTCATGAACTGGATCTGTCGTCTGTTCTGAAGAAGAAGGAAGAAGAGATAAAGAAACAGGAAGAAGAAGCAAAAGAACCGGAGCCTCCGCCTCCTCCTGCCATATCTCAGGAAAAGGTTGAAGAGATTATAACTGATTTCAAGGTGAGAAATCCTTTTATAGCCTCTTTTTATGGAATAGTATCGATTATAATCCTTGTTTTAATACTTTCTTATTGTATCAGTGCCGGCTCCAGTTATATTTCTAACTTACCAAGGAAAGGTAATTTCCTTTATCTTACGTCAGGCTCCGGTAAGGTTATTTCAGAGTTAAATCTTCGTAATAATAAATTCAGAGATTTTATGACTTTACCGCAGAATGCAGGCCCTGTGGCCTATTCTCCAAAGAAACAGACCCTTTACTGTTACAGCCCTTCGAATTCTGTACTTTATGAGATAGATATAAATAAAGCAAATATTTTGAGAGAAAAGAAATTAATTCATGGCATTTCCTCTATCATGATGTCTCCTGATGAAAGTTTTATCTATGCCTTTAATGAGGACAAACGCAATATTTATTTTATCAGAATAGAAGACTTTAAGGAAGGAAGAAGCCCTGCAAAAATTGATATGTCGCCGTCTCAAGTTTCTATCTCTCTTTCAAAAGACAGGCTTTTTATAACATGTGAAAAAGATGAAGGTGTAATTATTTTTGATACCGTGAATTTTATTGTCAGAAATATATTGACTTTTAAAGGGCAGAAACCGGTATGTGTTGCAGGCAATAAAGATAAAGCTTTTGTATGTCTTTCCGCCAAAAATAAAATTGCTGTTATTGATTTAAAGTCGGGTAATATATTAAAAGAACTACCGGTAAACGGTGAGCCTGAATGTGTGTTATTAAATCCGAAAGAACCTGAAAAACTTTATGTTCTCACAGGTAAACCGGGTTCTATAATAATTTTCGATATAAAATATGAAAATATCGGAAATATATCTGTACCTCAAAAATTTATAGGATTTGATGTAAATAAATCTATGTTTTGTAATGGGAAAATTTATATAATGGGAGAAAATACTTATATAAAATCTTCTCCTCTCGGGATATATAATATTTCTTCCGGAAATTTAACGGGTATAAACAGTAATTCTGTATTTAATTTTATGGATTTCGTGGATTTGTAACCTATAATCTCAGCAACAAGCTTTTTTTGAATAGATAGAAAGTTGAGCTGTATTGAATAAAAAATTGTTTGCATTTAACTTTTGCATGTGTTATAATTTTATAGAATATTTTTAGGATAGGAGATTATATGTTTAGACAAAAAAATAGTATCAGAGGTACAACCCTTCTTGAAATAATGCTTTCATTAACTATATTTTCTATGATATCAGGTCTTATGTTTTATATATTTGTCATTTCTTCAGGAAGCTGGGTTAAAGTCAGGAAAGGCATAGAAATCAATGAAAGTGCCCAGGTTTTATTATCAAGGATAGAAAGGGAAATAAGAGGCAGTTCCATTAACAGCGTAGAAACCATGCATTATATTATATCAGGCTCTCCCGCTCCCAATGATGCCATCTCTTTTCTGACTGCCTATGATCCCAATACAAGAATGACTGCTTATAAAAATGATTCAGGTGAGATGAACTGGAAACAATATGTAATATTTTATGTCGACGACGATCCAAAGATTGTTCCTTCAGGTTATTATATACTTTACAGTAAAACTGTTGATTTAGGTTTCTGTTCTTCAGAAAACAGTTATCCTTCAATAAAAATATCTGCTTTCCCGTATCCTCCCACGGAAACCAACTGGAAAAAAACTCATCCTCCGGTCAATCCTATGAGTTATTATCTTACTGCATCGTCTACTTACATTTCTTCTCGACGAACTATAGCGAGGAATATAACATATCTTAATTTTTCCACAGATCTTTCTTCAGTCAGGATACTTGTTAAAACAGGTAAACCATTGAAACCGGACCTTGCCTCAAGCCCTCCCAGTAATGAAAAGCTGGAACTGGAAAGTGTGGTAGTATTAAGAAATAAGTAAAGGAGGTTTTATATTATGAATAAAAATCAGAAGGGGTTTGCTCTTCTCACTGTAATGTTGATGACTGCCCTTCTTCTTATGCT
>JBEHWO010000394.1:0-6203 GCA_040217695.1 Vulcanimicrobiota bacterium
GACAGCAAATATAAATGCTATTATAATTGGTGAAATCAATTTTCATTACAGAATGTAATTAGGAATGGCAGTTAAATAAATGTCTCAAATATATTAATCGTGACGCGTAACGCGTAACGTGTGACGCGAGGAAAGAGACAATTAATAAATTTTCATTCCTTAACAACTATTATCCTCCACGGTGATGTATCCAGAGGCACTCCGGCAAGATATGTTTCTGCAGCAATGAAAATTTTTTGAGGTTCTCCCATAGATGTAAGAGGTATTAAAAGAGTTATATTTTTAAAATCTTTCTTTACAGTCAGAGTATCTTTCGGGAGTTTCCTGTATCCGTCATATACTTCATAACCGAGAGGGGTAAATTTTATGTGTATCTTCGGCATAAGAGAGAAATCTATGTCATGTCTGTATCCGAAGAGATATACACTTAAATCTACTGCTTCTACAAGAGGTCTTGAAAGGCTGGCGGAGAAGAAAAGATTTTTTCCGTCTATCTTCACAGAAAGTTTTTCCATATCAGTAAAGAAATCTTTTTCTTTATCAAGTAATTCTTCCGGCAGGGAAGGTTCTTTACATTCACCCAGATCCCGCTCTGTTTCATCTATTATATCTATAAAAGGCATGTCTCCGAAAAGTTCGTCCGGTCTCATAAAAGAAAGAAGATAATCAGTATTTGCCTCATACTGAGTCTTATGCTCCTTCAGGGCTTTTACCTTTAATGATAGCACAGGAGAAGGTAGAAGAAGCTGTTTCCACTCTGCCCTGCCAGCAAGAGAGTCAGGAGGATAAAGAAACTCTTCAGGCCTGTATTTCCTGGGATCAGGCCATCTGTTATAGTGTACAAGATAGGGATAAACAGGTGTGTCCATAACAAGTTCCATGAGAGCCAACCTTGCAAAAAGATAAAAAGCCCTGTGATCGGGGTGGTTGTCGGCGCCATGGGTAACAAAAATCTTTGTAGCTCTAAAATCTTCAATGATTTTTTTTATATCTTTAAGGATCTCTTCTCCTTTATAAGGAGCACCGGGCCTGAAGGAATTACTGTAAGGCACTTCTTTCGCACCTGTAAGAAAACTTTCATAAGGAGGAGCTTCATTCCAGTGTCTGCACCATATTTCCTGTGTTCCGTAATCGGGATACCCCAGGAAGGTAAGATTACTTTCGGAAACGCCAAGAACAGCAGATGCTTTTACTGCTTCATCATGTCGGACTTCTCCCATTTTAAGAACAGCTTCACGTTTTATTACAGGTCTTTCCCGGTAAATCATAAAAGACCACTCGTTAAAATCTCCGTTTGTAAGGAAAACTATATGAACAGGTATGTTCTTCTCCAGAGCCTGCTGAATAAGACCTCCTGTACCGACTGTTTCATCATCGGGATGGGGAGCAAAGATGAGAATACGATCATGAGAATCAAGAGGCACTGAAGGAAACATTATATCAGAGCCAGTGGCAGGCAGAAAAAAAGACATAAAAAAAACAATTAAAAATAATAGTTTCAGCAAAATTATCACTCCTTTGTTTAATTATTTATTGACAATAAATAAATTTCATGTTATGATAAAAAAAACTTGCTATAACATGAAAAACTTACATGCACTATGGATGCCGATGCTGCAGGTTCGAATCCTGCCTCCCCGACATCTCCGGGGAGTAGCTCAATGGTAGAGCGCGAAAAATAAGTTTTTCAGACTTGCAAGTTTTTTCATTTTAATAGAAAAACATAAAAAAAGCTGCTATCACTTTTTTTGAAACAGGCGTGTCGAAATAAAGAAGAGTTCTGTTAGAACCATCAAGGACATAATTACTTCTTATATAACCCCTCACGGAATAAGAAGAATCGAGAAGTGTTCCGTCGTTATTTATATAGCCGGCACAGGAATATGAGGAATTCAAAATTCTTCCGTCAGATTGAATATATCCAAGAGAGGAATAAGAAGAATTAAGTATGGAACCATCGGAATTTATATAACCGATGATAGAATTGGAACCGTTCAAAACTGTTCCGTCCGGTTCTATACAGGCTATAACCCTGTAAGAACTGTCCTGAATATAAATCCTTTTACCTGTAACGGAATTTTTTGCAGGTACAGCTGACGTTAAACAAATGAGAAATAATAAGAAAAAAATTTTTAATTTATTCATATAAGCCTCCTCATCATATTTATCCTTCATAAGATTCATCCTGTTCTATTGTAGAAAGAATCCAGTCAAAATTGCCTGAAGTTATCTTACTTCCGCAGTAATCGCATATACCTGCCATGTTTATATGTAAATCTCCTCCGCAGTTGGGACAGGCACCTTCTTTCTTTTTCTTCGTATCTCCTGCAAAACCTGCTCTTCTTATAAAGGTCCAGTATTCGGAAAAACGTCTGGCCTGTCTCCTGTCTCCGTCTATTACCTTTCCATGTTTATTCAGAGTATAATCTTTCATAACCGCTTTAATTCTTACTGTAATACTCTCATAAAAAGCATCACGTTCAATCTTTACCGTAGTAATCGTCATTATGGTTATATCTTCAAGACAGTTCCTTATACCTTCTGCCTTATACCTGTCCATCCAGTATTTATGCATTGAAAACAGACAATCTGTTTCAAGAGGCCTTGCTTCTTCCCAGTTACATGCAGACCAGGCATGCTGGAGCTTTATAAAGGTACTTCTCACTTTAGAAGCAAAATCTCCAGGGACAAAATTCGGATACCGCATGAGAAATGCTCTTTTTTCTGCCTGAAGATTTCCATCAACTACATCAGGTAAATCCGTACCTTCTTCAATGCCGTCTCCTCCTATTTCAACAGGGGGTCTCAGGCATTTTTCCAGCAATGTAATATTTGATACGAGCCAGTGAAAATCTCCTTTTGTAACTACGTGCTCACAATAGGAACATGTGCCGTCTTTCCTGAGTTCTACAGGACTTCCGCAGGAGGGGCAGTGGAGTGAAGATATATCTTCAGGACCTTTCGATAAGACTCCCTTTTTTCGCTGAAAAATCCATCTTTCTTTTGCATAATATATCTGTGAAGATGTACCTAAAACGCCCTTTTTATGTTCACTATAATTCGCTTCGAATTGAACTGTTATTTTATCTGTATCAAACAGACTCTCTATAGAAATGATATCGATTGCACCGATTATAACATCTTCTACTTTCTCAGGAAGGGCTCTTAAAGAATTAATCACTCCATTACTTACATATGGCATAAGTCCCTTCCAGGATTTATCACCTCTTGCAATCTGAAATTTTGTATAAAGAACCTGTACAAAATCAAGGAAAAGAGGTCGTGAAAAATTTGGATCCTTCAGTTTATAACTTTTTATCTGATGGGAAACAGGGTTTCCTCCGCCGGAATTATACGATTTCACAGGAGCAAATGGTTGATATGGCATATAAGATTTCTGAGGAGTATATGATTCAGGAGAAGAATAACCTGTATTATAAAAAGAAAAGGATGATTGACTGTTATCTGTTATATATTTAAATATGCCTATAATAGCAGCTATCAATATAATAATAAAAATATACTTTCCACTGTCAGGATCGTAATTACCTCCGGAAGATGCCTGATAAGAACTTTTGTATTGAGTACGGCCTCCGCTGAATTTGGTGCTGCTTTTATATCCGCCGCCGCTTTTATATCCGCTGCTTTTATATCCGCTGCTTTTATATCCGCCGCTGCTCTTATATCCGCCGCTGCTTTTTCTACCGCTGCTGTATCTGTTTCCACCTCCCACTCTTGCATCTACAGAGATAATCAGAGAGATAACAAATAATACTATTATAAACATAATATAAAATTTTTTCATAACATCACCTCTCAGAAAATTATTATGACACATGATGAGTTTTCCAGTATTATTCTACTGAGGTAAGCATAAATAATACATATATACTCTCGTGACGCGTAAAGCGTGACGCGTGACGGGAGGAAAACGTTTATTAAATGCTTATGCTCAGGTCAATAAATATATTATAACATACAAAAAGGATTAATAAAGTTATACAAAGAATATATAAAAGTTATCAGGATAATCCATAAATCACAGGTAATGAAAAAATGTTAACCTTTGCAATTTTTGAATTTAAAACAAAAACACTTAATTCTTTTTACCTTCCTCCTTATAAAGGTTCTACATTCCGGGGAGCCTTCGGTCATACTATTAAAAAGATTGCCTGTGTAAAACAACGGGCAGACTGCGACGGATGTCTCCTTAAAACAAAATGCATTTATTCTTATATCTTTGAAACACCTCCTCCGGAAGATAGTTCTATGATGAAGAATTATACTGCTGCACCCCATCCTTTTATACTGGAACCGCCTCTTGAGTTAAAGACTGACTATGAAAAAGGAGAAGACCTGAATTTTTCCCTTGTACTTACAGGGAAAGCCATAGATTATCTCCCCTATTTTATCTATGCCTTTGATGAAATGGGGAAAAACGGTATTGGAAGAGACAGGGGACGATATGATATAGAAGAGGTAATTAATCATAAAGCAGACAGGTTGAACGGAACGGTAATTTATGGCAGAGAAAAAAAACTCCTCTCCCCTCCCAATATTTTGACATTTGACGAATTTAAGAATAACGAAGCTGATAAAATAACCCTTTCCTTTATTACACCTGCAAGAATAAAATATGAAGAAAAATTTGTTAACAATCTGGAATTTCATATATTTATGAGAAATATCCTCAGACGTATCAGCCTTCTCACATATTTTCACTGTAACGGAAAACTTGATGTAGACTTTAAAGACCTTATAGAAAAAGCATCAGGTATATCCGTAATAAAATCAGATCTTCAATGGCTTGACTGGGAGAGATATTCCAACAGACAGCAGAGCAGGATGAAAATGGGCGGTCTCGTCGGAGATATTACATTTACCGGTGATTTTAAAGATTTTTTACCTTATATTACAACAGGTAAATATATACACGTCGGTAAAGGTGCAAGTTTCGGCCTGGGAAAATATGAAATTTATTTGTAAATAATTGCAAAACCCTGTAGATGCTTTTAATTCATCAGAGTCAGTTCTTCTGTTAACATTCTCTTAATAGTATAATCTTTCCCTCTGAGATTAATAAGAGGTTCGCGTCCGTCTGTAGTATGGACTATAAGTACATCATTCAGAGTACCGGTTTCTATACTGATATTTCTGGTATTATCAATTAAAAGAGGATAACATCCCATAGGAGACGATTCACAGTTATCAGGAACAATATCCCTGCACAACATAGTACCGTAAAACTTGAAATTATTACTGCCGGAAGCATTACTGTTACTCTGTATTACTATATCATCTTTTCCGTACATAATTCCTCTGTAAACCATTGTGCCTGATGAAGATGCCGGAGGTTTACGATATGCCATTCTGACGCTTTTTTCAGAGAGAGCGATCATTTTTAAATCATCAAAAGAATGGATAAAATCAATTGTTTCCGTAGAGAGAATACCTCCTGTTCCGTCAGGGGCTATGCCAAGCCATAGTTTATTACCGTAAATCTTGTGATTGGCCAATTGCAGTTTGACTGTAGTATTATTAATACCCTGAGGATAATATACAGAGGGACTGAGAAATGTACCTCCCGGCATATCTTCTGCCTGACCTATCCAGCCTGTTTCAAACAAACCGGTATTGGAAGGAATATAAAGATCTTTATCAAGGGTTAATGTTATTGCTCCCGACCCGGCAACCACAGTCATACCAAGCTCATCTTCAATCTCCTGAAAAAGGGCATTTGGATCATTATTATATTTCCAGAACCTGATATCAGAATAGTAATTGTAAAAATTTCTATTTTCCCCTCCTGCTCCGGAAGCAGACGGATTATAATAGAAATTACCGTAATTATTCAAGAAAGCTGTACAGTCTGCTTCGGAAAAACGTGCTATTCCGGTCTTATAAGAAGAGGTATGAACAGAGGGATCCGATGAAGTCGATGCAGGAGATGAATGGGGAATGCAGTACATTGCATTCGGATCATCATTCGGGTCATCAGGGTCATCACATATATTATAGGGAGGACAATTAGGGTCATTCGGATCTGTTCTGACATTCGGATCAGTCGGGTCAATTCTGTATCTTCGTCCATCCGGGTCTGTAGGATCGTAAGGGTTGTGCGGATCATATTCAAAATACCCGACAAGATAAAATTTATCGGACGGAAGGGCATGACATGCACCCTTTCTGGCATCTATAATAGC
>JBEHWO010000395.1:0-6181 GCA_040217695.1 Vulcanimicrobiota bacterium
TTGATTATAGGAACATCAGACGGATATATATATGCTTTTAAATAGGATTTCATCGGACAACAGGTCAGGTTTAGAATCTTAAAATTTTATTTAAAATTCAAAGGAAAGCAAGGCATTGAACTAGAAGTTTTAAAAGGTATAATAATAAAATATTGTAAGTGTTCATATGTATTTCTTATAGAATCTGACTGCTGATAGCTTAACGCTTACAAAATATTTAAGGAGACATAGAGAGAAAATGAGTTCTGATTTTTCAAGCAAAAATATAACCGGTGAAGATATAGATGATATATATTCATTGATCAAAGAAAAAGGTCCGGTCTTTTTTGATTATCTGGTCAGTTATGTCTTTAAAAAAAGAGAAGAAGAAATCAATATAAGATTGATAGAACAGCAACTGCAGGGAAAACTGGAAAGTGATAAACGCTTCACAGGCTGCAGTGATTACTACTGGTGTCTATCCGAACTAATCCCTGATAAGGAAATGGTTTCCGATAAAGATATAGACAGAGTTGAATTTTTTATTACCAGTTCAAAAAATTCTGTTACCCTTGATAATATAGCAGGATACCTGAAAAAGAGCGATGATGAACTTTTTAAATACTGTCTCACCTACAGACTCCATCAGGATGAAAGATTTTTGCTTGTAGATACCAATCAATGGAATCTCAGAAAAGAAATTAACAAAAAAATCTTCAGAAAGCCACAGGAAATGCCTGAACCGGCTCCTCCGCCCGAGCCTGCTTCCATTGTTGAACTGGCTCTTGTTATGGATAATATTCTCCGCGATGTTGAAGAAGTAAACGAAATGAAAGAAAGCCAGAAACTTCAGGTATGTAAACCTGCCCCTGTTCGTTACTCTTTATTTGATACCGATATAAGCGGAGGTTGCATGAAAATACTGCCCTGTATGAGACATTATTTTCCGGACCACCCTATGATAATTGAAATAAAGGTATGCGGAAGGCTTAAAGAATATACTGCATATATAAATAACAGAACAGGTTACCTGAGAGGCCTTGAAGAATGGTTCAAAGAGATGTCTCTTTTCAAAGAGGATGTCATACTTATTATACCTATGGATCAGGCCAATAAGGTTTACAGGTTCTTCACACGTAATGAAAAAAATCCCTATCCGAATGAAAGCTGGAGGATAAAACAATTTCAAAATTTAAAGCTCTTTTATCAAAAATCTTCTCTTTCTCTTACAAATCTGGTATTGCAGGTTGCAAGAGCTTTTCAGGATGTATCCGTTCATTTTGACAGTATTTATGATGAAGTCAATGCCATATGCCCTGTAAGCAGAGAACTTGTATCTATCATACTGAAAAAACTGCCTTTCTGCCACCCGGGTAATAAAGATTTCTGGACTTTTGATGATAATAAATTCAATAAATTTTTAATTTTAGGATTTATCAATCTGACGAAAGAACTGTCATCTGACGTAAAAACTAAAGTGTCTCTTGACACGGCATCTCTCGATGAAAATGAAAAAACTTTGAGAAAAAATCTTAAAAACAAAGAAGAAAAAATTAAAGATCTGGAAGCATTACTGGATGCAAAAGAAAAAATTCTGGAAATGAAAAAACATGAAGCAGAAGATGCTCTGGCAAAAATGACCGCTTTTGAAAAGCTGGCAGAAATAAGGGTTCAACAGATTAATACTCTTACCAACAATGTAGAAGAACTTGAAAGTAAATTAAAAGAAACCAGACAGGAAATAGAAGATGCAAAAAAATCCTCCATGGAAGGAACATCTATCGAAATCAAACAATTAAAGAAAAAACTTCTTTCTATGCAGGAACTGTTCCTGAATAAAAAGAAACTCTTTATTCAACTGGAAAAAGAGAAGAAAGAACTGGAAAAAGCCCTCCTGGAAATGGATAAGATTACCTCTGCTCTGGAAAAAGAAAAAAAAGACCTTCTGAAACAGATAGAAACAATTAAACAGGAAACAGAAGAAGATAAAAAGAAAGCAGGTATGGATGAAGGCAAACTGAATGAACAGCAGAGTAAAATAGATGAATTTAATAAGACCCTGGAACAGCAAAATATAATTATAGAGGAACATAAGAAAAAACTGGAAGAACAGGAAAAATCCCTGGAAGAATACAAGAAAGAAAGAGAAGAACATACACAAAAAATTGCTGAACAGGAAGACAGAATAAACCTTCAGGAACAGAGAATAACAGAACAGGATGATGAAATATCCGCTAAAAACCAGGAAATAGAACAGTTAAAAACAGAAAAGACATATTCCTCCGAACAGGAAAATGCTGCTACAACAACCGATGAGCAGAGAGAATATGAATTAAAAATCAAAGAAAAAGAGCAGCAGATTCTGGAAATAGAAAATAAAGTTGAAAAACTCGAAAAGATAAAGCTTGAACTTGAAGATAGCTGTAGAAATCAAAAAAGTGAAATAGAAAAAATATCTTCTATTATTGAAGAAAAAGATTCTATGATAAAAGATTTACAGAAACAGTCAGAAACATCTCAAACTCCGATATCGCCGGAAAACGAAGAAAGCGTGAATGAACTTAAAGAAAGATTGGAAATACTGGAAAGTGAACTGGAAAGCAAAACCAATTTATATAACACAAATTTAAATATGCAGTTCAAACTGAATAAAGATATTTATAAATTACAGAAAAAAGTAGATTATTTTAAAGATGTAATAACATTTATTTCCGAATCTATGAAAGTTCTTCCGGACAAAAACAGTCTGAATATTACACGTATTGAAGAATTACTGACAGTCATGAAAAGTGAAGAAATGGAAGAAGAACCATCTGTAATAAATACATTAAAATCCCTGGAAGAAACAGCGGAAAGACTCGATAATATAAATAATACTGTGACAGAAATGAATAATACAACAAAAGAATTGGAAGAATTGAAGGAATCCTGCAATACATATAAAGAAGAACTGGATATTGCAATGGGATTTAAAGAACAATTTGAAATAGCTTCTGAACAGATAAATAAATTAAACAGTGAAGTAGAAAAATTAAACAATGAGCTCAACAGTCTGAGAAATTATAACAGTCAGTTAAAAGAAGAAATTCAGGGTATTGGTAAAACATTTATGGGCAGCCGGGTAATAACAAAAAGACTGAAAGCTCTGTTGAGTGAAGATAATATCAGTTAAGAGTGAGCAGTTATCAGTGACCGATTATCAGTTAAAATGAACTTAACGCCCTTCGGACAAGTTTTTTAAGGTTGAAGGTTGAGAGTTGAAATTAATCCTGAACTCTCAACCCTCAACTCCCAACCCTCATAACCCAATATCATACCCCTTAAAAAAGTAAAATTAAAGAAATCCTGACAATTATCTTGACAATATAATTTAATAATGATATTATAAGTGTCTATGGGGCTGTAGCACAGTTGGAAGAGCGCTTGCATGGCATGCAAGAGGTCAGGGGTTCGACTCCCCTCAGCTCCATTATTTTTTTCTAAAAAAAGAGGTGACTTTCGTGACAAAAGATGAAATGCTACAAATGCTGGGAGAATTAAAAGAGATATCTTCCAGAAATGAAAATCTCCTCTGGAATTTGCAGAAGATTGAAGGAGAAAGAGTAAAACTCATATCTGAGATAGAATCTTTAAGTGCCAGACAATCTGAGCTTATGAATAAATTTATAAATCTATGCGAAAATAAAGAATTACTTGATAAATTCAGGAACCTTTCAGAAGAAAAAGAGAATTTATTTAAATCTTTTACTGATGCCAGAAAAGAAGAAGACCTTCTGGAGCTGGAAGGGAAAATTGTTGCAAATACCGATAAGTGGGTAGAAAATTTTCAAAATATAGTTACAGGTGTCTTACAGAAGGCAAAATCAGAATAGAGAATAAAATCTCAGACAGGTGACTTTCAGGCACAGCTAATTACTTAATTGGCTGTGCCTAAAATTTTGCCAAATTTTATGAAATTTTTGGAGGGAAAATAATAAAGGAAAGCGAAACTAAATTATAAAGAATTTATAAAGTCTGTCATAAATTTTGCGTAAATGCCTTATATGGCAAATTTACACAAAAGATGTTACAATTTTAATAATGGCCAGGAAAATTTCCAAGTTGAAAGGAGTGAGCAGAAGAAAGTCGCGTAAAATTCATTCAGGTACAAATCTATAATAAAAAGTAAAGAAGATGTATGAAAGGAAGATGAAAAAATATGAGAAGGACCATTTGGATAACACTTCTGGTAAGTTTAGTGGTCATAGGATTTATTGCACAGGCTAATGCAGCACCTTCTTTTGTTAAAAGTCAGACTGTTAAAATTCCAAAAGGCTTTGTAGCAACAAAATTCAATGCACAGTTCAGTGTTGCTTCGGGTAAAAGCGGCCTGGCTTTTTATATGTGGGACTGGAAAATAGTAAACAGCAAAGGCTCAACTGTATATCGTTACTGGGATTCCAATCCTCCGGTACAGAGCGGTCCATTATCTAAATTAGTTCTTGCTCCCGGCACATACTATATTTATGTTAATAAAGGGAGTAATTTAAGGGTTACCCTGAAGGTTAATTACGAAGTAATTGATAACAGTCTCGGCAGATATGCCATTCCAGCCGGACATGCCGGTTATACTGTTCATGATTTTGATAAGGAAGAAGTTTTATTCTTCTCAGGTGATTGCGGATATTTTAAAGTAAAAAATGACAGCAGGCCTTATTATTTTGTTGAAACTCCTTCATATATAAATCTGGATCACAGAACAGAACCTCTTTATTTTGCTACTCCTGATAATTATTATATATTCGACGGAGGAGACGGGGTGCCCATTTTATACGATAAAGATGACAAGGTTGTAATTGTTGATAATGGAGACAAGAAAATTGTCATAGTAGAAAATGACGGTTTCTAAAAAATAATTTATAGCGCTGCTCGGCTATCAGCAGTCAGCGTTAAATTGCTTGAAAATAACAAAAAAAATAGCCCATGAGGGCTATTTTTTTAATTGATTATTTTTAGTTTCCCAGAAGTTTATCCCACCATTGTTTTTCTTTTTCTGCTTCAAATTCCTTCGTTTTTTCCTCCATTTTCAGTTCCAGTAGTTTCTTTTCCTCGGAAATCTTTTCTATCTTTTTATCCCTGTCATAGGTCTGATTTGCAAGAACTTTATACTGTTCTGTCATCTGCAGTATAATTTTTTCAAATTCAGCAAGCTGCATATGAAGACCATCTTTTTCTGCCTTCATATTTTCATATTCCAGAGTCTGCTGTTCATATTTTAATTTTATATCCTGAAATTCCTGTAGTGTATTTAAATTAAGAGCTTCCAGGTCTTTTTTCATATGTTCGATTTCTTCATCTTTAATATTTATTAAATTATTCAGATATTCTATTTTCCTGTCCCTCTCCCTGGTCTGTTCCGCAAGTTCTTTATATTGTTCTGTCATCTGCAGCATAGACTCTTCTACTTCCTGGAGAAAAACTTCGAGTTCTTTTTTTTCTTTTTCCAGGAGTTGATTTTTCTCAAGCAACTTTCGATTTTCCTCAGAAAGATTATGTTCTTCGTGACTAAAATTTTCATTTTTATCGAATATTTCTTCCATAGAACAATCCCTCTTCTTTATAAGCATTCAGCTATCAGCATTTACAGACATTACATAAAACTTCTTGCACTCTCTAAATTCTTAAATACCTTTCTCAAGCCTTTCTGCAAGAAACTTCGGAAGACCTGCCTGAATAATTTTTTTAGCAGCACTTTTATAATCATATTCTATCTGTTCAAAGGTTATATTTTTCTTATCGGAATCATAAATAAGATAGCAAGCCAGAGCTCCCTGCCCCCTTGATTGTCCTACGCTACCGGGATTTATAAGATAAATACAATCAGGATTAACAGGAAAGGTTTTACCTCTTATAGAAGGATTAAATATAGCTCCGTCTTCTCTTTTAAACCATATAGCCTGATTATGGGTATGACCGAAAAAGCATATTTTTATATTTGATTTACTGTATTCTAAAAATTCAAAACTGTTTTTTGCCTGATATTTATACGATAAATATTCATCTTTATCAACAGGTGAACCATGAACAATATAAATAAAATCCCCTACTTCCTGGTTTATGGTCAACCTGGAAAGAAAATCTTTATTTTTACTTTCCAGTAATTCCTTTGTCCATATTATAGCTGTTTTTGCATCTGCTGTAATATCATTACCTGTTTCTAAAT
>JBEHWO010000396.1:0-6176 GCA_040217695.1 Vulcanimicrobiota bacterium
AAAAAAAACTGTTATTACAGACTGCTACGATATTACATTTACTTAATTTACAAATTACTGTTAATACGGTATATATTTTTCTCCAGAGCCTCACCCCCCGGAAGGGTGTACAATAAATATTACTTTTCGGATAGGTTCTTATTACTGCCAGCGGCAAATGCTGTCCGTAAACCTGTCCTCCTCCAGTCACGCGTCACGCGTTACGCGTCACGACTATAACCGGCGAAATATTTACCGTTACAGGTAATTAGATTATTAAAATGGTAATCCCGGTACATCCGGCCTGGGTATCTTTTGAATAAAGTAATTCTTCATTTTACTTCTTACCCTTTCTTTTATTTCATCCCTATTCATGTCTTTCAGATTAAGACATTCATCCAGGTAATGAAGTTCTCTGTCAGGAGTGACAACTACAGAAGTATTTCTTTCTATAATATTCAATATTTTTTTTCTGTCTTCTGAAGATAATTCTATCTGTCCTTCCTGAACACTTACGACAGTAATGGTTTTTTCCCTGTCTTCTGTGCCATCCTTTTTTTCTTCATCCCCTTCTTTTACCTTATAATCTTCGTCAACATAAACATTCATCTGAAACTCTGTGCCTCTAACACTTGCTACGGAAGTCGGACTTTCTACTTCATAATCCTGTTCTTTACCGGTAATTTTATTGACAAAGACTGAAATAGTTCCAAGAACAATTTTGAAAATAGAACGATTTTTATTACCTTCTGTTACAAGGCTTTTGATCTGAAAAGTTGTATTTGCCTGTATATGAATAAGACTTCCATCGGAGAATTCCAGGTGAGCCAGAGAATCATCTCCTGTCTCTATAATATCTCCCGAAACGGTTATTTCGCTTTTACCGGGTAAAACAGACACATAGGTTCCGTTACGCTGAAGAGTGACAGAACCTTTATCATTGAATAAATTACCTTTAAGGGATTCCTCTCCGCAGGAAAAAGTTATTAAAGAAAAGAAAAATAAAATAGAGAGAGAAATTTTTAACATATACTCACCCTTTCTGTTATAAAATCGTGATGCGTGTTTTCTATTCACTATACTATATATTTATGTTATAATTTATGTGATAACTGATGAAAGAAGATATATATATGAACATGTTAAGTGACGAACATTTTAATTTATTTAAAGAACTTGTAACTCTTACCTATGGCACACAGGAAGACATAGATAAACGATCAAAAGAGAATAAATTATATTCTGTAATCATAATAAAACCTGTAGAGCAATTAAATGATGCTGTTATAGAACACTATTCTATGGAACTTAAAGGAACAGGCATCAATAATTCTACATGGGATGAAAAACTCTGGGCTTTCAGGGCTACTGTAATGGGTACAGATATACAAAAAATAAAAGAAAAAGGTTTTATTGTTCTCCTGGACAGGAAAGTAGAGATTTCTCCTCTTTCTTTACCACCATAATATACTTTTGAATACAAGTCCTACAAATCTCAGAGGATCTTTTATCGGATCCATCTTACTCTTCTCGTCCCCATAGATTGTTTTCACTGGAACTGCTCCTATTTTATATCCTCTTCTTCCTGCTCTTATAAGAAGTTCACTTTCCAGGTTAAATCTATTGGAAACAAGAGACATATTCTTTAAAATTTTTTGTTTTATAACCCTGTACCCTGATTGAGTATCCTTTATCCATGTAAAAGCCAGAACACTTACAATCAGAGAACAACTGAAATTTGTAAAGATTCTTATGAGTGGCATCCCTGTTCCCAGTTTGCTTCTTGTACCTATAATTATATCATATGTCGCAAGACCTTCCAGTAACCCGGGTATTTCCTCCGGATCATGCTGGCCATCACCATCTATGGTAACTATGGCATCATATTGATTTTCTATGAAATAAGAAAATCCTGTTCTCAGGGCACCGCCTTTGCCTTTATTTTTATCATGTCTTATATAGATGGCATCAGTCTTTTTTACTTCTTCTGATGTCCCGTCTTTTGAACAATCATCAACTACAAGTACTTTATCCACATATTTTTTTGCACCTTCAATTACTTCTCTTATATGTTTTTCCTCATTATATGCACATATAAGGGCAAGTATTTTACCGTATCTGTTCATAATCAAGCTTTCTATGAATATGGTTATTCTTATCAGAAATTAATTACTCGTAACGCGTTACGAGAGGAACATATTCTCATTCTTCGTTGTGACCGAACCCCGGTCCTGGCCGTTGTTATGATAATACACTATACTTCCTGATACGTGATGTAAGTCACACATCATGATTAGAGATTGTCCATAATAAATATCTGGTTCGAAAAAGAATTATATCATATTTTTTTCTGCGAGTAAATTTGATTGCGTTTTTTATGACCCATGATTGCCTTTATAATTAGTTTCATAACTTATTACTGAAGTGAGTAGTGAGTAGTGAAAAGTGAAAAGCCAGAAAACCTTATCTAATCTGGTTTATAACATATAAAAATATTAATTGCTTATGCTCAGATCAGTAGAATTTAGGTGATCCTGACGCGTAACGGGTTTAATCTCTGTGCATCACGCATTACGCTTTATGCATTAAGAGATTATTATTTATAGATATTTATGAAGGTATATATGACAGGTGAATTTATCTGTCGTAAAAAAACGCAATTTTTGAATAAAGGAAAAATAACTGTTAATATAGAATTAATTGACAGAGTAATTATTATATTTAAACTTCCTCGCGTCACGCGTCACGCATCAGAAAAGGGGGGATTACCCGGCTATAAACCGGGATTAGATATGGAATGTCCTAAATGTAAACAGGAATATGGAGAAATGATAACCATATGTCCCATGTGTTTTATTGAAATAAATCAGACTGTAACAGTTCCTGCTGGCAGAGACAGAAGACCTAAAAAAGAGAGAGAAACCAGAAGTAACAGTAAAAGTAAAGGGTTACTCAGCAGTTCTTTCTCAAGCTGGTTTGGTAAAAGTACACCGCAGGAACCTTTACCGGTAAAAGAGAAAGAAAGAAGAAAAGAGCATAGATTCAGTAAATCAAGTACTTCAGATTATTCGTATTTTTCAATAGATCAGGGTGTAATGGAAACGGAAGGTGTTACACCTTCACTGGATTTTATTGCCAGCCAGTCTTTTACCACCGAACCGGAAGCTTTTACCAGTGATATAATGACAACTGAAACGTTATTTTCTGACAGAAGTGAACCTTCCATAATGGATGGAACAGCAGAAACTATGTTGTCTTCCGCACCTTCTCTGACATCACAGCCAGTTCCTCCTCCAAAGTATGAAATGCCAAAAACTCCGGTAGCGACAAAAGGAAGTCCTTCCAGAGAGCAACTGGCCCAGGAGCACTACAGGAAAGGTTATGAATATGAAAAACAGAACAGACTTAAAGAAGCACTTGCAGAATACGGACAGTCTATAGCTTTTAATCCAAAATGGCCGGAACCTTATTACAGATGTGGTCTCATACTGGTTAAGAATAAAGATTACAATACTGCTTTACAGAAACTTCATGATGCTGTTAAACTTGACCCTGCCAATGCAGATGCCCATTATCAAATCGGGAAAATTTATGTGGATAGAAACTTTAAAGAAGATGCGGAAAAATATCTGAAACTGGCCGTGAAAAATAACCCTAAATTAACTGCTGCAAAGAATTTACTCGAAAATTTATACGGGAAAGTATCTTCTGCGACTCAGAAACCATGTCCGAAATGTAATTCACTTCAGAGTAACAGGGCCAAGTTCTGTGGAAACTGTGGTTATACTTTTCCCAAATAATAGATTTACAAAAAATTCATAATTTAGTAAAGAATTCGTAACAAAAATCTGTTATAATATATTTGAATCATCGAGAAGGTGTGAACTGCCGATGTGTTCAGATAATTATGTAAAAGCAGATAAATTCAGTTGTTCAGGAGATGAACATTATTTAAAGGCCGGTTATAAAATGGCTTTGAATGATTATAAAAAAGCAGAAGAACTGTGCCCTGATAATGACATTTATAAGTATAAAACAGCGAAGGCTTTCCTTGCACTTGGCAGAATTAAAGAAGCTTATTTGTATTTTTATTCTGCTCTTCTTCTTAATAAGCAAAATCCGGAATATAATAATGGACTCGCTTATATTTATTATATGATGGGTGACATGGAAAAAGCCCGTGAACTTGCTTCTGTAGCAGTAAATATCTCTCCCGGAAATTCTCTTTTCAGACATAATCTCTGTACAATAAATATGGAATTATTAAATAAACAGAAAGATATAACTCCTGATGACCTGGATGATATAGCCTCAGATTATGAAAGAGCCGGTATAAAAGACCTGGATGTCATAACAGTATCTGAAAATTTTTCCAGACTTGCCATGCTGTTTTTCAGAAAAGGTTGTCTGGAAAAATCCATGCTCTGGTTTCAAAAAGCTTTAACTTTAAATAGAATAAATCCCGAATATTACGTAAACATTGGAGCTGTGCATCTTCTGGAAGGCAATTATAAAGAAGCTAAAGTGGAATTTAACAGGGCTCTGGAGTTAAATTCTTTTTGTATTTCAGCTCATAGAGGTCTGGCTTTATGTTATGATAAAGAAGAACATGTAGCCATGGCAATACTGGAATATGAAAAACTTTTAAAAATAAAGCCTTCAGACAATCATAGCCGTAACAGCCTCGACAGAATTTACTATTCTCTGAAAATAAAAAATATGACCTTATCTTTTTTGAATTTAGGCAGAATATACCTTGCTGAAGGTGAACTTGAAAAGGCTCTTTACGAATTTCAGAATATCATAAATATAGGAGGAGAAATATTCGAGCTTATACCGGAGCTTAATCTGCTGGGAGAATTAATGCTCATAAGAGGTAAAGAGGGAGAGTCCCTGAAGATTTACGAAAAATCTGCTTCTTTATTAAAAAATCTTTACAGGAAACTTAAACAGAAATATAACAAATCAGATGAAAGTGCAGAAATTTATCGGCTTTTCTCACTCCTGAAAGCAGATACAGAAAGAATACACTGCTATAGAATGCTCAGAAAGATTTATTATGACAGAAACCTGAGCAATATGGCTGAATACTGGGAATATCATCTCAAGAAAGCTATTTGTGATGTAAATACAAATTTGATTTTTTACGGTTTGTCTCAAAAAGAACAGCTTCTGGCTGAAATGGAGCAAAGTATTAAACTTTTTCCTGACGAGCCGGACTGTCTGATTTCCTTTGCCAGTTGCCTTTATGAAACAGGTAAATATAAAGAAGCATGTCAGATTTACGGAGATATGCTTTTTCTTAATTCCTCAGAAGTTATTAAACATAAAGATAAACTATATGCTTCACTTTCTAAATGCCAGGATATAAATGGATTTAAGGAAAAGTGTTTAAAAGCCATAGAACTGAAACAGGGTGACGGAGGTTGTTATTTTATTCTCGGAGAAATTCTGATGAAGGAAGGCAGAATAATAGAGGCAATAAGAGCTTACGAGAATTCTTATCGCTTAAGTAATAGAAAAATAGTTTTAAAAGCCCTGGCCAATGCCTATGGCTTACATGGTTTAGATCTTTATAAAAAAGGAAATTTAAAGGAAGGGGAGCCTCTGTTGCTAATTGCTTCCCGTAATGGAGATAAAGCCATTATAAATAAGAGTATAATTACTCTTGGAATTATGTATTACCGGCAGAATAACCTTGAAAAAGCGAGAGAATTTTTTCTGGGATCAGATAATTTAACTGCCTGCAGATATCTTGGTATAATATGCGAAAAACTGTCATGTCATAATGAAGCAGATCTTTATAACAGGAAATTTCTGGCAGAACTGAATAAAAATCCTTATGTTTCTCTTCTCTGCAGAGGGAGTTTATCCGAGTTTGATTTTCCTTTAAAGGAGATTGATACAGTTATAGAGGAATATGAACGGGCTATAGAGCTGGAACCTGATAACAGAAATTATTATGTAATTCTGACTGAAATATATGATGAAATGCAGAGACTTGACGAATTGAGTAATAAATTTTCCAGGAAATTATCTGAGAATCCGCTTTATGCAGGTATATTCATTCACATAGGTCATATGTATTGTAAAAATAAATTGCTTCAAAAAGCAGGTTATGAGTATGAAAAATCGTTACATGCAGGTATCAGGACAGAAGAACTTGCGCTTTCCATAAATGAACTTGGCATGAAATA
>JBEHWO010000397.1:0-6167 GCA_040217695.1 Vulcanimicrobiota bacterium
CTTATACTCGTATAGGGAAGTACGTATTTTACTTTATCTACAACAAAATCATAGAGTTTTCTTGCTATCCAGAAGGTTTTCTTCTCTCCCTGCAGTATTTCCTCGACTTTATTTCTTATTTCTCTTTCTCCGGTCTGGAAAAGAAGTTCCGCCTTCTGAACTACCTCTCTTAATTGCAAATCTTCACTCTTCATCATTTCCTCTATGAGATACTTCTTTTTTATTTCCTCCGGTATATCTTCAAGGGTTCCGGTAACATGTGGATAAAGATGATATTTTAAATTAACAGTTTCAATTCCGAAACTAACCGTAACATCCTGTTCTGAATTTGGAAATAAATCCTTTATTTTATTAACTATAACAGTACCATCTTTATCATTCCAGTGACATATTAACTTTTCATCCGGTTCAGGTATTACTTTGACCGGAGTAATCAATCGTTGATGTATATAGTCTTCAGGTAAACTCTGAGAAGCTTCCATTTCTTTAATTATACCGGGACCGGTATTTCTGAAACAGTAGTTTATATCTACAGTAGATCTGCGACCTCCGGAAAAAGAATAAAGAATATTTCTATCCAGTTCAAAAGTAAGAAGTTCATTTCTTTTCAGTTCAAGGGTCCATACCCTGTCCTGTGTTACAATAATACTGGAGCTATGCTCGCAATCAGGAAGTTTATAGGAAGTAAGTATTGCCCCTGTTTCAGGGTCAAGGGCAAAGATTTCTCCTTCAACAACATCGAGAGTCCATAAATATTTTCCGTCATGACAGAGTCCTCTGCAGGAATATGTAGGAGCATCAAAGGTTTCTGCCTGAATATGACGGGGAAATTTTATAACGGAAATCTGATTGTTTGCAACTGTAAATTCCGGCTGATCAGGTGAAATTATCCACAGAATCTTATCTCTGCAGGTCATTCCGAGATATGGCCTGGTCACTCCCGGTATCTTCCCTATAAGGACACAATTATTATCTGTAAGGCGGCGCTTGTAAAGATTACATGTTTCTTCATCATACTCCCAGAGATATTCGCCATCGTAACTTATAGTCTGGGGCCGTCTCACTACAGATTTTATTCTGTCTCCCGTATCACCGCTGTAAGGATTTATAAGAATTAATTCCCCTGTTTCTATATCTGCCACCCATACACCTTTCTCGTTGAAAGCAATAGATGCCGGGTTTTCAACAGGCAATTTTATACGTTTTATAAGTTTCAAAGGATGTTTCATGATTTTTTTCTCTCCTTATTTATGGATTGTTATGAAACTAACTATAAGCGCATCTGCAAACTACATTCATTGCTATAAAGACAGGAATATTATAAATATCTACGCAACATAAGTCAAATTTCATATAACATCCCGGTGAAGGAAATTTATATAAGAAGGAGAATTTTATATGATTATAAAAAATAGAAAAAGGAGTTGTATAAAAAAATGAAAAAATTGCTGTTCGTAACTATCATTATTCTATTTACTTCACTCGCAGCCCTGGCAAAGCCTGTAGTAGTATTGACTACCGATTTCGGCCTTAACAACGAAGCTGTAGGTCTCTGTCATGGAGCAATACTGGCAATAAATCAGGATATAGAAGTAGTTGATCTCTGCCATAATGTTAAAGCTTTTGATGTTAAACAGGCATCTCTCATACTTAAAGGAACTGAATGTTTCCCGAAGGGAACTGTTTTCGTATCTGTAATAGATCCGGGAGTAGGAACAGACAGAGGAGCAATAGCAATAAAGACAAAAAAAGGATTATATTACATAGCCCCGAATAACGGACTTTTAACATATGTTATAGAAGAACAGGGACTTGAAGCAGTGTATGAACTGGATAAGAAAAAAGTCAATCCTCAATGGAGCAGAGGAACCTTTGACGGAAGGGATCTCTTCAGTCCTGCAGGAGCCATTCTTGCTATAAATAATGGTAACCTTGAATCTGTAGGATATGAAATAAAACAGGAAGCTATAATTATGTTTATGATCTTGCATGCAAAAATTCATGAAGGTACCATCACAGGCTTGTATGTGCAGGAAGATGAACCTTACGGCAATGCATGGACAAATATAACAGAAGAAGATCTGAAGAAAATTTCAGTTAAACCGGGGGACAGACTGCACATAACAGCAGGTAATATTGAAGTAGACGTACCTCTGGTAGTTACATTCGGAGAAGTTTCAAAAGGCGAACCTCTTGCATATATGAACAGTGAAGGAACACTTGCTTTTGCAATAAATCAGGGAAATTTTACCCTTAACTATAATTTGAAAGAAGGCATGGAAATAAGTGTAAAAAAAGCGAGCGGTGAGTAGTGAGTCGTGAGTAGTGAGTGGATACTCATCACGCATTACGCATCACGCATTACGAACCACCCGTGACGCGTTACGCGTTACGCGTCACGATTTAAAGAAAGGAAAGTGAAATTATTACTATGATCGAAGTAGAAGTATTAAACTCTTCCGTATCTGACATAGAAGCAGATGCAGTACTTACAGGTGTTTTTGAAGATGATTGTACAGCAGAAAGGCTCTGCGGAAGAGATGAAAAATTTAAATATATGGTAAAAGACCTTATTGAAGAAGGCGAAATCAACGGTAAACTTGCCGTAACAACGCTGGTTCACAGCCGCGGAGAAATTAAACCGGGAAGAATACTGGTAGTTGGCCTCGGAAAAAAAGAAAATCTGTCTCTGGACAGGTTACGCGGAATGGCAGCAGTTTCGGGAAGATTGCTTCGTGATATTCAGTGTCAGAAAATAGGTATACATCTCGGGTTTTTACCGCCGGGATTTCGTTATAAAGACACTGCCATGGCAGTTATAGAAGGATTTTTCCTGGGTCAATACAGTTTTACAAAATACAGGCATGAAGAAAAAAAACCGGAAGTTAAAAAGTTCGGTATCTATTTTCCTGAAGAAATAAAATTTGATGGAGATTTAATCTCTCAGGCCATAAGAACCGGTGCATTTATAGCAAAAGCCACCAATCTGAGCCGTGATCTCTGCAATGAACCGGCAAATGTGCTTACACCTGTAAGACTGGGGAAAATAGCAGGTAAGCTGGCAGAAGAGTACGGATTAAAAGCCCATATTATCGATGAAAAAGAAATGCAGTCTCTGAACATGAACCTTTTGCTTGCAGTTTCAAGAGGCAGCAAAGAGGCTCCCCGCCTCATAGTTCTTGAATACCGGGGGGCAGGAGAAGGGAAACCTGTATACGGCCTGCTGGGTAAAGGAGTAACATTTGACAGCGGAGGAGTATCACTGAAGGATCAGACTGCCATGAACCATATGCATCTGGATAAAACAGCAGGTGCCGTAGTCATAGGCATTTTAGCAGCTCTTTCTTCCCTTAAAGTAAAAATAAACCTTACAGGGGTCATACCTGCCGTTGAAAATATGCCGGGCGGCAATGCTTATAAGCCCGGAGATATTATTAAAGCCATGTCCGGCAAAACTGTAGAGATAACAAACACGGATGCAGAAGGAAGACTTATTATGGCAGACAGTCTCACCTATATGCAACAGATACTCAAAATTGGTAATATTATAGATTTCGCCACACTCACAGGAGGCTCTAAAACTGCCCTGGGAACAGATATTATTCCTGTATTCTCCAGATATAAAGACATGGTAGATTTATTCAGGGAATCATGCTGGCACAGCGGTGAAGTTTGCTGGGAAATGCCTCTTTACAGGAACTATCTTAAACTTCTTAAAAGCCATGTAGCCGATATAAAGAATATGGTAAAAGATTCTCCATCTACTCTGCTGGGAGCTTTATTTCTGGGAGAATTCATAGAGAATAATACGGAGTGGATGCATCTGGATATAGGAGGCCATGAATTCAGAGAAGAAGAATTTTCCTATCAGGCCTACGGTGCTACTGCCCTTGGCATGAGATCCCTTATAAGATACTATCTGCATCTGGCAGGTGAAGATATAGGTACAGATATGAAAGACTGGAAAATTTTCTAGTAGACAGCAACAATGATTAAGATGTGTGTCATTGCGAGGAGCGATAGCTTGGTTCCTACCAGTGGGATTGCTTCGCTTCGCTCGCAATGACGAGGTTTACACATTAAAATCATCGTGGTTAACTACTAGGTGAAAAATGAGTCGTGTTTTGCAGTGCGTGATGGGCAATCGAAATATGTAAGCTCACGACTCACGACTCACAAAAATCATGAATTTTGATGATAATTTAAAAAAACAACTCCATAATTTATTTTCCATACGTACAGGTTCATTGATTTCAGAAGAAGTCAAATCTCATATAAACCTGCTCATTTATCTGTTAAATTCCCTGCCGCCGGAGGATATATCGGTAGCAGGGAATTTATATAATATTCTGTCTCTTAAAGAATGGAAAAAAATTATATATAATACCGAAGGATTTACCTTTAAATTAAGAGCCTGTTCCGGTGGTAAAATAATATGCCACATCTCGCCCGACATATATTTAAACATCGAAGAAAAACCTGAAAAACACAGTATAATATTAAACATACCTTCCAGAGGAAAAATCTCTTTTACCATATCACCGGTAGAATCTCCGGCCACTGTTTTATTATTCCCTTCTTCTTTTCTGGCTTTTTTATATTTAAAAAGAGGAATTACAGTTTTTTTTGGTTTCACTCATGGCATTTCCCATCAAATTCTACTATCAATCTATTTAAATGCTTCAACCAATATTATTTTATTGAAAAAAAGTAAAAGGTTAAAAGATTTATCTTCTTTTCTGTCTGCCCTGTCTCAAAAAGAAGATAAAATGATTAGAGAACATGATTCTGCCCTGCTGGAAAAAGAACCGGAGAAAGATGAAAGATTTTCTGAACACAGCATTACAATAAACCAGGTAGATGCCATATCTGTTGAAGTCGGATTAAATCTCCTTACTCTGATAGATCCCAGGCTGGATCCGCCGCCTCTTCTAAACGCTCTGACACAGTACAGAAAGACATTTTTTGAAATATTTGGTTTTAATCTTCCCGGCGTCAGGTTCAGAGATAACCTTACACTCAGACATAACCAGTATATTATTAAAATTAAAGACAATATTGTTGCCACAGGGGAAATAATAAAAGATCGTTTACTTGCTCTCGGACTGGAAAATGATCTGTCAGAACTTACAGGGCCCGCCTATGGACCGGATGAAATATATGGGCTGAAAGGAGTATGGATTGAAAGAACGTTCCGTGAAATAGCAGAAAGACATGGATGTTTGATTATGGAAGCAGGTGAAGTCATGTGCACCCATATAGAAGAAACATTCTACAACAATCTGGAGCAATTTATGATACTTCAGGTTACAGAATTATTACTGGATAATTTTATGCTAATAGATCCGGAGAAAGTCAGTGAAATAAAAAACAATCTCGGCGTGGCAAAAATAAACAGGATATTCAAATACATGGTCAGTGAATGGATTCCTCTTACAGACCATGAATTTATCATTCAGAATATATATGAAATATCTCAAAAAGAAAAACATCCGGGGAAAATTTACGAAGAACTGCGCAAACGATTTCTGCCTTACATATTACATAAAACAAATCTGGATATAAGTGACTGTTTTACTGTATCGGAGAAAACAGAAGAAATACTTCTGAAATTCTCAAAAAAAATAAAAACAGGCTACAGTATCAATATGCCTTTTTCAGTAAAAGAAACATTCTTTAAATCTGCAATAAAGCTTCTCTACAGAGATAATATTAAAAGCAAAGCAGTACTCTTCTGCTCATCCCGGGTAAGATTATTATTACTGCAGGTTTTAAGAGAAAATTTCCCTGAGATAAAAATTTTTTCCTATGATGAAATACCTGATACTCTTCCTTTAAAGTTTCATGGAGAATTTGACTTAAATCGTGACGCGTGACGCGTCACGCGAGGAATCAGTAATTAGAGTAGTTCTAAAAAGTTTTGTCCTGAAGTTTCTCTACATACTCGCAACAGGTAATACCAGGTTGCTATCAACCATAGCGCTTTGCCTGCCTGGTGCTCCGTAGAAAAAAATATCACGGCGGCACAGGTCTATTTGAATAAAATATAATGAAAAGTGGCATGATGTAAGCTCTAACAAATATGCCTGTTCCAGTTTAGATTTTTTTCGGAGGAGCGCCAGGCAGGCAAAGCCAGGAGATTTATAATACCAAAATTGATAGCGAAA
>JBEHWO010000398.1:0-6164 GCA_040217695.1 Vulcanimicrobiota bacterium
AGTGATAGAGGAGACAATCTGTACAGGATGGAAGCCTATGAAGAAGCATTAAAATGTTATGATAAAGCACTTAAGATACTGGACTCCGATTATACGGAGCTATGGAGTGCCAGAGGAGATTGCCTCTATGAACTGGGAAGATATGAAGAATCAGTAACCTGCTATGACAGAGCACTGGAAATTAATCCTGACAGTGAAGATATTAAAGAAGCCAGAAAAGAAGCATTAAAAGGATATGAATCATAAATAAATCTTTTCTCGATGTTTTATTGCCTGACATAAATATTCCTTTTTATTTCTTGAAATTCTTGTTCTGACCTTTATATATTTCCCTTATTCTGAGAAATACTTTCTCATACAATCCACCTTTAAAATCCAGAAATGTCCATGGAAAAGACTTATAATGACCTTTTTCATACCAGAGGGTCATGTCGGCATATATGCCTTTCCCTGTATAAATCTTCTGGCCTCCGAATTTTGCAGATGCCAGAACTATTTTGTGATAATCCATATATCCAGGATCAAGGTTTATTCTCCTCTTACCATTATTATGAGAAAGTTTTTTTTCCAGAAGATTTGAAGTTAATTTAATATCAGCTATGGTATCAGGTGAAATAAGCTTTTCAAAGGAATAAAATACTCTGGAAATATCGGGGCCCATCTCACATCTATAATAATCTGTAAGATTAAACTGGAACAGCGGGCTTATATAATCAATTTTACCATAAAGTTCTTCAAGCTCTTTTTCTGCTTCTCCAAGGGATTTCCCGGAAGAGAATAAAATACCGAAAAATAGCTTTACAGGTGTTACACAGGAAATCTCTGCCATATTAAACCTTTCCGGTAAATTCAGATTTTACCTAATATTTTCAGGGCTTTTACTATAACTTCACAGGACATTCCGAGTCCGGAAGTAATGTCCGCCATTTCTCTGGTCTCTATATGTTTTTTTATTTTATTACTGCCTGTCCCGTACTGAACATAATTATCTCTTATATAAATATGTTCACCCTTAGAGGCTTTTGTTATTACAAGATAATTCATCATTTCAAATTCAAAAGACTTTCGCCATGCTTCGAAAAATACATCTTTCTTTATTATTTCATTTTTCAGTCTGTAACGAAATTTCCTGGTTCCATCCTTATTCAATGAATATACATCAAAGAATCTGCCTTTAAGAACCGGTTCAATCAGAATGTCAGAGAAACCTGTCCTGTATGTTACGGCTACTTCTCTGGAAAGAAGTAAAGGAGTAAATATAAGATATCCCGGGTCTGCAAGGTAAATATCATCTTTAAAACTGACAATTACAGCAGTATGGGTATTTTCTCCGTAGGTTCTGTCTGCAAGTATTAAATCGGACTGAAACCCGCATGTATCCAGGAGTGATTTAAAGAGATTGACAAGAGAAAAACATGTTCCCCCTGTACCGAATTTGAGATAATCTGTTACAACCTCTGCAGGAAGTCGGAAATCTTCATAAAAATCGGGGTTACTGTCACTCTTTATTATCTTTGTAGCATTTTCATAAGGGATAAGGGAAAATTTATTCAGAATATTACCGAGAAGAGATAGATCAGGCTCTTTATTTGCTATATTAAAATGTTCAAGGAGCAGTTCTACTCCTTTTAAATCATCAACGGTCATAATTAACAAGCCAGTCTTCCCTGTTATCTGTCTGTTTGAGAGGTAAATTCGGAAAGGTCCATATAATTTCTGTCATCTGTTCCGGTAAGAACATTTTTCCACTGTTCATTTTTCAACATTTTTTTAAGTTTATTTCCGAAATCGGCACCTGCCACATTTATCAATGTTTCCTGTCTGTCAGGGCCTTCAAGGAATAGAGAGCCAAAGGCTTCTGTAATTACTACAGATTTAGAGGTAAAACCAGACCGTAACAGCCCGTAAAGAGCTGCACCGAAAAAGTGATACCATCCGCCATATTTATCACCGAGAGGTTTTGAATCATTTCTGATATAGGATAATTTTTTCTGCAGAGGATCTTCATCACGATCTTTTTTATAGGGGTTTTTCGCCAGTGTATTTTCTGCCGTAAGCAGTGTGAGATATATATCTCCTTTATTTAGAATATAACTTTCCCGAAATACATCATGAATCTGAAGAGACCCATCAGGGCAGGAAAGGAGTTTTTTCTCCAGTTCTCCTTCTTTTCCCGTAACCATATAACGGTTTGTATAGCCGCATGCAAGAAGAAGGAAAAATTTGCTTCTCAGGAGTAGGGGAGCAGGAAATTCTTTATAATCACCTTTTACAAAATCTTTAAGCCTGTCCCAGAAACCATAGTATAGATATTTCTGAGCTTCAGGAGACCATTTATGTTCTTCCCCCATTTTCGGTTCTATTTCAGGATGTTCCTGAATGATCTCTATAATTTTATTTGCAAGAGCATCAGTTTTAATCGGCTTCTTATGCCCTATGGTAAAATCCTCTTTTACATCTTCTACATTATCCTTATTTTTACATGTAAATTCATATAAAGCTTTTATTAATTTACGGGGTACCTGGTCCAGCTCTCCGATGAGATAAGCATCACCTTTCGGATCAACCAGTTTATAGTCATCCTGTAAATATCTTTTCGTGTCAGTTCTTGAAGATTTAATGAATGATTTGAATTCAATCTCAGGAGACAGGGGAAGTCGTGAAATGGTGCCGGTTGTTCCGCCGCTGACATGTCCTGCAACAGACAGAGGATTAGATGTATGCTGGTCAAAACAGAAATCAATATTATCGGAGGGAATCTCTCCAGGAGATATATCTTTTTTATTTACAGAATCTGTTTCAGATAAAGCAGAAAAAGAAATTTCTACGGTATCCTTCGGTTCAACCGATTTTTTCTGTACTGTGAAAGTATATGGTAAGCTCTTATTTAATGAGAGATTGTTTATTTTCATTAATAATTCCCCCGCATATAATGTATTTCATACTCTACCAGGTAGAAACAATATGATTATACTATAACACCATTAAAAATTCCAGTTTTTACAGTCATAAAAAGTTAAATTTATGTTAACTTTTGGGAAAATCATTTTCATTTTCTGAAGAAAAAAGATTGTTATTTTCCAGACCTATACATATAAGACCTGTTTCCGATTCTATCAAATTTTTCAGTTTCTCCCAGCGGTTAATATCTTTATTAAATATTATTTTCTTTCCATCCCCTTCAACTATATATGTATTATTATCCATAGAAAAAGCAAACATGTTTATTTTATTCAAAGGAATTTCTATTTTCTCAAACCTGCCTTCATATAACAGTTGGGCTTCTGACAGAGTATACATCCTGTCAAAATTCTGGCTGTCTCCGGATACTATAATCAGTATGACGATTAAACTCAGCAAAACAGTAACCATGAAACCCAGAGGGTTATTCAATAATCTCATACCGAACAAAAAATATAAAGCCCATAAAATAAGTAATACAAAACTTCTCCCGGACAGACCATGCAGGTTTTTATGCATAAAAACTTCATCTCCTGTCTCTTCAGGAGCAGACTTTTTTTTCTTTTTCTTCCGCGAAATCTTTTTATCTTTCATCCCGGCAGTAAGTAATTCTTTTTTATATACTGCAGGGTATTTTTTATCTTTATGGTAAATTTCCAGAGAAAATTTCTGGAGAGGAGACATATTTCTGTATAAAGGCTCCGGTGATATTCTTCTGTAGTAATTTTCTTTAAGTCTGTTATGAAATTCTTCGGGGCTGTATCTATCTTCAGGCTTCAGAGCAGTTGCCCTGCGTATTAAATCACACAGAGATTCAGAGACAGGAGATCTGAAATTAAAGGAAAGTTTTAAAGGATTAAGAGAAGGATCTTCAAGACTGAGCATTTCATGCATTGTTACTCCCATGGCATAAACATCTGATTTAGCCTCGCTTTTCCCGTTATACTGCTCCGGCGGTGCATAACCGGGTGAGCCGAGTCTGAGTGTATCACCTCTATCGGAACAATGTTCCCTTGCTATGGTAAAATCAATAAATTTCACCTCACCCGTACGGGTAATTATTATATTCAAAGGCTTTATATCTCTTAAAAAAACAGGTGGTGTTATGAGGGAAAGATACATGAGAAGTTCGCTTATTTTAAAACCTATCTCCAGAACTACGTCAGCAGGGAAAGGCCTCTTTATTCTGTTCATAATATCAGAAAGATTTTCACCTGAAATAAATTCCACTGCTATAAAATGCCTGTTATGTTCCTGAAAATAATCATAAGCTTTCGGCAGCACAGGATGGGCAAGAACAGATAGTAATTCATATTCCCTTTTAAACATTTTTATATAACCGGCCTGAATCGAAGGATCTTCATGAGTGGCATGAAGTTCTTTCAGAGCAAATACTTCTTTACCTCTTTCTGCCAGATAAACATTACACTGGCCTCCCCTGCCGATTTGTTTTATAATTTTATAGGAACCATGTTTAAATTTATAACCTTCCCTAATTATTTCACCCATTTTTTTAACAAGGAAAATCATTTTTTATAAATTTTCCAGGTCTTCCCTCCGTCACGAGTAATGACTATTGTACCTGCTGCACCAATGGCTAAACCTGTCATAGTATCAGAAAAAGATACTGCATTAAGATGGGATTTTGTTCCGATGTTCTGAGCTGTCCATCTGTATCCTCCGTCTTCCGTATGAAATATTGTGCCATTGCAACCTGCAATCCATCCCATAGAAGGATTGAGGAAAAATATAGATCTGGCCTTTCCTGAAAGAGTATTCTCACTTTTAAGCCAATCGTACCCTCCGTTTGAGGTACGCCAGACAGTACCGTTATCCGAAACACCCCATCCCATTTCAGCAGTCAGAAAAAATCCCGGACAGATAGAGCAACCGGTACTGTTCTCACGAATTGTCCAGTTAATTCCTCCGTCTTCCGTTCTTAAAATACAGCCTTTACTGCCCAGTATTATTCCATTTTTCCTGTCATCCATTCTCATATAGAGGAAATCTTCCGATATATAACCTATTTTCCTTGGCTGCCAGGTTTTGCCTCCGTCTTCTGTCATAACAAAATTACCCAGATGTCCTATAGACCAGCCAATTTTTCTGTCTATAAAACGTACTCTCATTAAATTTCCTTTCGTACGACTTACCTGAACCTTCCAGTTTTTTCCTCCGTCAGAGGTATGTAAAATCATGCCTTTATTCCCGACAGCCCATCCATGTGTTGAATCTACAAAATGAACACCTCTGAGATTATTATCTTCTGCTATGCCACTTTTTTGAATACTCCATTTACTTCCGCCGTCTTTTGTATGAATTATCCTTCCGCAATCTCCAACAACCCACCAGGTTTTATTATCAAGAGAACAGAGACCGTTAAGGTCTGCTCCGTAACAGTTTCCTGCAAAAATAAAGAACAGTAAAGACAGGGTAAATAAATATTTATACATATGGGGCCTCCTTGTTGATCAGTTATCGTGACGCGTGACGCGTGACGCGTGACGCGTGGATTACCTGTATAATTTTATAAAATAACTTATTATATAATAGACAGAAAATTGCAAAATATCAATAAGGAAAAAGAAAATTATCGAAGGTATAGGAAATTTTGTAGAGAAAATTATATGGGGTAGTGAAGGGTGAAAGGTGAAAAGTGATTAGGGGCGAACCGTGTTCGCCCGGTACAGGTGAAAACACGCATTACGCATCACGCATCACGAACCACCCGTCACGCGTTACGCGTTACGCGTCACGATTATAACGCGTCACGATAATCCAACAGGAGGTAAAAAATGAAAACAAACATCTTTTCGGCTATTTTAGCAGTGGCCCTTTGTTTTATTTCCTTACAAATGGCAGGAGCCTATGATATCTTTGATGCCATAAGCAAAAAAAATATCTTTGAAGTCAAAGATTTTATAGGGAAAAATCCCGAACTTATTAAAGGAAAAAACAGTGAAGGTTTGACTATGATTCAATGTGCGGCAAAAAGCGGGTCTGTTGAGATTGTGAAATTTCTGCAGTCAAAAGGAGCAAATATTAAAGATATTAATGATAAAGGATGGAACCTTATACATTTTGCTGCCACAGGGGGATCGACTGACATGGTAAAATTCCTCATATCGGAAGGCCTGGATATAAAAGGAATAACAAAAGACGGATCCAGTGCCCTTCATATTGCGTCACAGGCAGGAGCAAAG
>JBEHWO010000399.1:0-6155 GCA_040217695.1 Vulcanimicrobiota bacterium
ATATGGTTTTATTGTGCTTTTATCAATTACTGACATACCGATTTTTTCATCATTGAAATTCTTTTCTTTTAGATAAGTTGTAAGAATATCCTTTCTGAGAATCTTATCTTTAACTGATTTCAGAGTATTCAAATCTTTTTCATCAGAAATTTTATCTTTAACAGAATTTATAATTTCATCTGTGATCTCACATTTTTCTCCGGCAAACTCTTTTGCTCTGTCTTCTCTTTCTATGAAATCATAAAGTATAAACCTGTATGATTCATAATTTATACTGTCCATATTTGAAAAATATAATATTTTTGTCGATTTATCAGATATGCTGTTTATATACAGTGCAGCTTCCGTTCTACCGGGACCAATAAAATAATATGATTCAGGATCACGTGCGTATTTGTATAAATATGTGAAAATATTTATGGCAGAACTGAAAAAAACAATTATAATAAATATGTGAGTCAGGAACTTTTTATAATCACTTTTAGCAAGTTTATATAAAATTGAATTGATAGCCAGAGCCATGAAAAAATATAAATAAACTAAACATACTATCAAACGTCTGTAAATTCCATGACCTGCAGATACAGTACATATGAAGAAAAAGCAAAAGAAAAAAGAATAAGCGAAGAATAAGCAGGATTTTCTTTTTTCCCGTAAACCAAGAATAATACCAAAAAAAGATAGGCTTATATAGAATGAGTTAAAAGTGTAATATTTACCAAAAGTATCTACTGCATCAAAATATCCGCCATTAAAAAAATTAAACATATTATCAGTTCCGTTTTTTACTATTGCCTTCGTTTTATTAACCATACCCTTTTGAGGTAAATGTTCATTTGAATATATAGTTACTCCCCTGGCATGGGCAAAATATAAATCGGGAGATGTAATCATAAGATGGATCAAAGGTGATATGGTAATAAAAAATATCAGTAAAAAAATTATTTTATGTTTTTTGCATATACCTGAATCTATTGTTATGAGCAGAAAGATTGTTGCAATAAATACAGTTGCAGTATTATAAGTATAAATCGTCAGTCCGGTAAATACTGCACTGAGAATTATATATAACATGTTATGTTTTCTTCTTCCGAGAATATAAAATATCAGTGACAGAAGTTGAGTAAATGGTACGCTTATAAGCATAAAGGCCAATCTTGAATAATGTATATGATAAAGTGATAGACTGAGAGCCAGAGCCGTTAATGAAGATGATATTTTATCAAAAAAAAGTCTCAAGAATATATAAAAAAGCGGTATTGTAGCAATACCGAAACATGCCATTGACGATCTTAATGTGAATATTGATGTTCCGAATAGTTTGAAAAATAAAGCAGTCAGATAAAGTGGGCCTGCAGGTTGACCTGCTGCACTGTCAACATATACCGGTATATATCCGTTTTTAATAATTTTTCTTGCGTCTATACCTGTCCAGCCTTCGTCACCATGTAATCCCATGGGAAGTTTATCAATCAAAATTATTCTTACAGCAGATGAAATAATTATAAGCAGAATGCATATTATAATATCATATTTTTTTTGTTTTATTCTTTCTCTGATATTCATATTTTTAACCCGGTGACAGGAAATTTTCCTATAAACTCACAAAAAATTGTTTCACATACATATGTATAGTAAATGATGTATACAATTCGATTACTGTCAGTAAAAGAGCCGGAATTACAAAATAGAAGAAACTGTTCCAGTTTTTTATTATTTTTTTGTTCCATGGAGGTATAAGGTAAAGTAAAACAGAGTTTACCATTGTAATTATTATTAGCATCCCTGTCGTAACAAGGGCTGTAAGTATATAATACAGAGGGCCATATTCTGTTCTTATTATTAAAAAAAGCAATATGATCATGATGATCCATATAAAAAAAGCTTTTTTATTTTTTGTAAATATTTCCTCCGAACTATATTTGTAAAGCAGGTCAAACACACATGGAACTATTAATATGGAAGCACCTGCTCCTGCGAGTAAACCTGTAAACAGTCTTATCTGATTATTTGTTTCTCTTATATGAAGATAGGATGTACCTCCGTCAAACACAAGAGTTCCTATGAAAATCGATGCCGTCACCAGAGCATATCCGGGAGGCATACCACCTTTTATTTTTTTATTTACCATTAGCCAGTAGAAGAGGGATATAATAAAACCTGTATAAGTCCCTGTGTCTCTGGCACATACCATGAGGGGATGACCGTTAAAATGGAACGTTCTTTCATCTATTTGATGACATATTGCAGTACCTACTCCGTAAAGAAATGACATTAAATGTTCCATAAATTAACGTGGCAGATATTCGAGCAGGTTTTCAAGGAGTTTTAATCCCAGCAACCATGATATCAGTGTTATAATAGAACCTGTAAGACTCAATCCATTGAATATAATCCCTATTGTTGCCAGTTCTTTACCTCCCTGTGTATCGGGATTGTCTTTTATCTGTTTTCTGCCGAAAAAAGTCATCATCAGACCTGTAAAGCCAAGTATACCCGGTATATAGAGGCCTGTAAGAGGAGATGTGCAGCATGTCAGCAGACTGCCTATACCGAGAAGCATTCCCCCTGCTGCAAGACTGTTTGTAGTCCTGTCTTTTTTACTCATATCATAGGGGTTGTTTTCATCTGCCAGTTGAATATCTGTTATTGTCGTATCAGAATCCAGAGGGGTGTAACAGCTTTCACAGGAGGAAGCATTTTCTTCATTCAATTGACCGCATCTTGGACAAATCATTTAATAGTGACTAGTGAATAGTGAATAGTGAATAGAAAGTATCTCCTTCCTTACTCACTGCTCATTTTTTTACCGTCCACTCTTCACCTCTCATTTCTTCTGAAAATGTAAAATTCATTCTTTTTTGTGACAATTATTTGTAATGAATGTTTCTTAATATTTAAAAAATTCCTCTCATAACGCATTACGCATTACGCATCACGATTTTATTGACCTGTTCCGTAAAGGGAGGTTATTTTCCATACACCATCTATTACGGCCATTGTAATTGAACCTGCAAGTCCGATTATACCGAGTATTATAGCAACTCCGGCCAGTTTTTCTCCTTTTTGATTGTTATTTAAAAGATATTTTTTAGCCATAATACCTGTTATTATGGCTCCTGTGGAATCGAGGATGCCCAGCGGATAACATATACATACTACAATCCCTGTAATCCCCAGAATGAGGCTGATAATAGACAGAGGATTATATTTTCTTGTATCCTCAGGAGGATTGAGTCTTTTATATTCTTCTTCTTCCGGATATATATAGGCAAAACAACTTGTACAGTTCAGTGATAAATCCGAATTTGTCTGACCGCAGTAGGGACATTTCATCACAGATTTTTTCATCCTCCTTAATCGTGACGCGTAATAATCGTGACGGGTGACGCGTAACGCGTGATGCGTAGTTTCCCCCGTTACCGCTCACCCTCTTCACCCTTCACTTTTCACCCTTCACTACTCACTCTTCCATGCTTTCTTTAACATGTTATAAGTATCCAGAATATGCTGTGGCATAACTTTTGTACTTCCTATTACAGGCATAAAGTTTGTATCTCCGTCCCATCTGGGCACTACATGGAGATGTACATGATCTTCTACTCCTGCTCCTGCCACTTTACCCAGGTTTATGCCTGCATTAAATCCGGAAGGTTTCATTGTTATGGTGAAAACCTTCAATACTTTCTGTGTTAAAGTCATTATTTCCAGCAGTTCCTCTTCATTGAGTTCTGTAAAATCTGCCACATGTCTGTATGGTATAATCATCAGATGTCCGTTATTATAGGGATATTTATTCAGCATTACAAAACATTTTTTCCCCCTGTGAATAACAAGGTTTTTTTCATCTTCTTCGGCAAATTTCTGGAATGAACAGAATATACACTCTGTAATCTTTTCTCCGAGTATATATTCCATTCTCCAGGGAGCCCATATAACATCCATAAATCATCAGTCCTTCTATTTTATTAAAATCAGATCATAGGGAAAATTTCCTGCCGGAATTTCTTTTACCGGTTGATCTGTTATTATATCTATGATAGATATGGTATTTGAACCTCCGTTGGCGACATAAAGCCTTTTTTTCTCATGCCAGATAGCCATACCCGCAGGATTTTTGCCAATATCTATGGTTTTTATGACTTTTTGTTCCTTACAATCTACAATTGACAGACTATCATCCCGGTAGTTTGTCACATAAAGTTTATTTCCTTCAGGTAATAACAGACATGCTTTCGGACTCTGACCGAGTTTTATAGTTGATTTCTGACCTGTTTTTTTATTTATTACGGAGAGTGAACAGCTCACCTGATTTACAATAAAAAGATTCTCCGCAGATACGGCTCCGCTGCATGGAAATTCTTCTGTTTCTATGGTTTTTATAATTGTGTTTGAGACTGTATCAATTACTGATACATTGTTCGATCTTCCGTTTAATACATAGAGGAGACCTTCTTTGCTGTCAAAACAAAGACTCACAGGCATTTTCCCTGTATTTATTCTACCTACCTGTTTATTTTCTTTTATATCTATAACCGATACATTATCAGAATCACTGTTTGCAACATAGATAAAATTTTTTGTGGCAGTTACAGATGCAGGTTTTTTTTCTACGCTTATATGTCCGGTGAGAGTAAGTTTTTTAGAAAAATTCAATAATGTTATGGTATTATCACCGCTGTTTGCTACATAAACAGTAGAATATTCACTGCTTATTCCCAGTCCCTGGGGATCTTTCCCGACAGGTATGGTTTCTGTAATATTTCCTTTTTCCAGATCAATTAAAACAACTTCATTTGAGTAATAACTGGTAGCCAGAATGGCAGAAGGTGCTTTTACAAGAGGCCGGGGAGTAACAGAAGCATGGAAAGGAACAAGTAATATATTTTCCCTTATATGTTCTCCTCCGTTAATAAATACAGTTTTACTGTGTTCTTTATATCCTTCTTTCCTGACCAGGATTATCATAGAGCCGGGAAAATTACTGAGTTCATACCTGCCTTTATTATCGGTAGAACATGAGATTTTTGTATTTACCATTTCCACTGTTGCGCCTTTGATAACTTTTCTTGTTATAGAATCCATTACCGTACCTTCTATAGTACCTATAACAGGAGCTGCGGGAGTAGCAGTCTTTACAGGTTTCTGTCCTTCATTATTACAACCCAGAATAAATATGAGAACTATAACTATAAGGTATTTTTTTGAAGGGATCATTTATTTATTTCCCCTGTTCAAGTCTGGTCGGATCTTCAGGAGAAAATAAACTATCAGGGATACCTACATTTACGGCTGCCTGTTTGTATACAATATAGGCATTCATTTTTCCGTCAGAATATCTTTCTATTTTATGGGGTATCCATCTGTTGTCATTTACCTGTTTTGCGTCTTTATACATAGTAGTTTTTGTTACTTCTTTTGCTTTATCCCCTTCTCCTTCCATTACTTTATATTCTTCTTTGAGCGGTATATATCGCTCTGTATCCACCCATACAGTAAGTAGCTTTGCATGAGGATCTTTTTCATTTGAAATAGTTATTACATAGGCATTCCTGTCTCCTATTTTTTCCTGATTTACGACAGTATAATTCCTGAATTGATCCTGTGGCTGAACATCTACACTGAAAGGAAGATATGGCGAATGATGATGGTCATCTTCTTTCTTTTTTAACGGCCATGTCGTATAGGTACTGTACTGCCAGTCAATCCTTCCGTCTCTTATGGTTATGACAAAAAGATCCATCTGAGTTCCTTCCATAGTGATTGTTTTCTCTGTTCTTATTTTATTCGGAGCAACAAAGAATAATTTGGCTGTGGCAAAGGATTGCATTACATTTTTTGCTTCCTGCTTACCAGGGGCAGGGCCAAAAAGTTCCAGTTCTACCATCATATCCTGTATGCTACCCAGACTGGTTGCCATATAAAGATTTTCCATGATTTTCTTTGCATCGGGTGCCGGGTACGCTGATTGAGCGGAAAATATAATCACACATAATATTAAAAAAACCTTCTTAATCATTTGATTACCTCCGTTTTTCTATGTTAACTTATTATAGCATAAGTTAACATGAGTGACAAGAAGTTCAGATTACCGGGTAGTTTATGATGATTGTGTTTTTTTACGACAGGTGATTCTATATACAATGGAAAAAGAA
>JBEHWO010000400.1:0-6145 GCA_040217695.1 Vulcanimicrobiota bacterium
TATAAAGAACTAAAAGAAAAATACGATAGTTATATACAAAACGCTCCCGATGGTATCTTTGTTGTAAACAGCAAAGGAAAATTCCTGGAAGTCAATAACGCTGCCTGCAATCTTACAGGATATTCATCTGAGGAACTGCTCGGAATGAATATAATGGATCTTATCCCCCGTGAAGGCTTCAAGAAAGCACTGAGACATTTTGCAAAAGCCAGACGCAATTCAAGAACGAGCAGGGAATTATCATGTAAAAGAAAAGATTCTTCTGTATGTTATCTATTAATGGAAGGTGTAAAGGCAGGGACAGACAGATATATAGGATATTGTAAAGATATAACAAAAAGTAAAGAACTTAAAGACGAATTGATAAGAACCAGGGAATTTCTCAATAATATTATCAATGCAGTGGCAGATCCAATTTTTGTAAAGGATGATCAGCACAGATGGATAGTATTAAATGATTCTTTCTGCAAGTTCATGGGTTACAAAAAAGAGGAACTTATAGGGAAATCCGATCATGATTTCTTTCCTCCCGAAGAAGCGAAGGTTTTCTGGGAGAAAGACGAACTGGTTCTTTTATCGGGAGAAGAAAATGAAAATGAAGAATATTTTACAGACGCAGGACATATAACCCATACAATACTCACTAAAAAATCTGCCTTTACCAATAAAGACGGGAAAAAGGTGCTTGTAGGCACCATAAGGGATATTACGGAAAGAAAAAAGGCGGAAGAAGAGAGAATAAGACTTGCAAGGGCAATAGAACATGCTGCCGAATGCGTCATAATAACAGACAGTCATGGCTGTGTCCAGTACGTAAACCCTGCTTTTGAAGAGATTACCGGTTATAAAAAGGAAGAAATTCTTCAGAAAAGTATTTTTGTTATAGAAAATAAAAAACTGGATGATGTCTACTCTGATGAAATATGGGAAACTATCAGCAAAGGACATGTATGGAAAGGGAATATTATAAATCAGAAGAAAGACAGAACACCATATGAAGTAGAAACATCAATCTCTTCTATAGAAAATACGTACGGTGCCGTTATAAATTATATATGTGTTGCAAGAGATGTAACAAATGAAAAAAGGCTTGAGAGACATGTACGTCAATCACAGAAGCTGGAAGCAATAGGAACACTTGCAGGCGGCATAGCCCATGATTTCAATAATATCCTGGCAATTATGATGGGTTATACGGAACTTGCAATAAGAGATATTAAAGAATCAACTATTACGGCGAAAAAACTGGAGGGAGTATTGAAGGCAGGTGAAAGGGCAAGGGATCTGGTAAGACAGATTCTGGCCTTCAGCCGCCAGACGGAAAAAGAAAGGAAACCTGTAAGAATAAGCCCCATAATCAAAGAGACACTGAATTTCCTCAGGGCGTCTCTGCCTTCTACCATTGAAATAAAGAAAAATATAGAAGTAAATTCTATGATAATGGGTGATCCGACACAGATCCATCAGATACTTATGAATCTGTGCACAAATGCTTCCTATGCAATGAAAGACAGAGGAGGAATACTGGAAATAACCCTTAAAGAGATTGAAATTGAAGAAGAAGAAGTTCATATTTATCCCGATTTAAGCCCCGGCACCTATGTTAACCTCATTGTGCGCGATACGGGATGCGGTATAGATGAAGTGGCGATAGAAAGAATCTTTGAGCCTTTCTTTACGACAAAAAAGCCGGGAGAAGGAACAGGTATGGGACTTTCAGTGGTTCATGGCATTGTTAAAAGTTACGGAGGAACCATAACCGTTGCAAGTGAGATAAATAAAGGAAGTACCTTTTTTATACTGCTTCCCAAACTTGCCAGCGGTACAATAGCAGAACCGGTAGTGTTCAAACCCCTTCCCAGAGGGCAGGGGAATATATTATTTGTTGATGATGAAGAAGAACTGGTCCTGCTGGAAAAAGAAAATCTCGAAGAACTCGGATATAATGTAACTGCCGTTACAGGCAGCGTGGAAGCTTTGAACCTCTACAGAGAAAATCCGGGACACTTTGATTTAATTATAACCGATCATACCATGCCTTTTATTACAGGTATCGAGCTTATTGAAGAAATTAAAAAGACCAGTCCTTCCATGCCTTTTATACTTACTACAGGGTTCGGAAATCTTATGTCGGAAGAAAAAGCCGCTGAAATAGGTATAAAAAAACTGGTTATGAAACCCTTCAATCTCTACGAACTTGCAGAGGTAATAAGCAGCATATTAAATCGTGACGCGTGACGCGTGACGCGTGACGGGTGGCGAGTCTATGACGGAAGAACATTATTCGGGAGAACAGAGAAGAAGATTTTACAGAATAAAATACCCTCTTATAGAAAGACCGGAAATTATTTTAGACAACAGGTCATATCAGGTTATAGATATATCTGAAGGAGGAGTCAAGTTCTTCTCTCCTGTAACGATATTTAAAGTCGGCGACTATATAAAAGGTTCCATAAAATTCCATGACCGAGAGGTTATAACGGTAGAAGGACATATATTGAGATTGCAGAATAAGAGAGTCATAATTCTTCTGGACAGAAAAATTCCTCTCCAGATAATATTAAAAGAACAGAGATATCTGATCAAAAAATATGCAGGTTTCAGATAGAGGTGATTTATGGCTAATATTACTGACAATGAACCTGTTAAGTTTGATTTTGAATCGACCAGAGAATGGTGTTTTACTGCCTTTATAATTATCGGACTGTTTATAATGTGCCTGGGATTTGGAGGCAAACATGGTAATCCTCCTCCAAATATAACTATCATCCTTGCAGGAATTGCTACAGGTATTATATCTGCCCTGGCCAGATTCTCTACTGATGACTATATGATATTTGACCCCGATACAGGTTATATCCTTCTGAGCAATCAGTTCCTTTTTTTTAAAACAACAACCTTTCTGTGTCCTGTTAAAGATCTGCTGGAAGTAAACCTGGAGACTTCAAGGAGAAGTAGTAAATCAGGCTCTTATACCGATTTTTTTATTCAGGTCAGAATACCCGGGATTGGTATAAGAAAAGATAAACAGGTTGTATCCATGGGAGAAACACCGGGATATCAATTTAATAGTTCTGTGGCAACCCTGAGAAGTAAAGCGTTGAAAATTGCTGATATGGCCGGATGCAAAATAACTTACAGTGAAAAAATTGCTCCGGAAAAAAGAAAACAGCCTGAAGCATTAAAAAAAGAAGAAAAAAAGAAAGAATTACAGCCCTGTTCGCCACAATATTCTATAAATCCGGTCAGGAAGGGAACCAGGAGGATAGAATTCAATAATTTCCTCAGAAAACCTGAAAAAAAACCACTCTCTCTTTCAGAAATAAAAAGCGATTTTATAGAAAGCGATTTCACTGCCGATCATGGCAGCAAAACATGTAAAGAATGCGGCGAGAAAAGCCCGGATAACTGTCAGTTCTGCAATAACTGCGGTGCCGTAATATAGTCGTGATGCGTGATGCGTGATGCGTGACGCGTTGTTTCATGGGGTACCGGGCGAACACAGGGGTTCGCGCCCCTACTCACTAATAAATCTTATCATCAACCATTTCGCCGGACGCTCCGGCGCTTTCCATCTCGCTTTCCAGCATCTGGTCGAAATCATCTCCCATGTCTTCCCCCAGCTCTTTTCCCATCTTTTTCGCCCATTTCATTACCGATTTCGGATCATTTTCATCAATACCCGATAATCTGGAAGGATCTGCAAGGGATTCAAGGCGGGCTTCCTCCGATTTCGGTACGGAAAACATAGATATTAATTTCTTTAAATGTTTACTTTTGCATACAGGACAGGATTTATCAGCTTTAATGGTTCCCACTCCCTCAAGAAGGGAAAACCTTTTCCTGCAATCCTGACAGGAATATTCATAAATAGGCATGTTATCACTCCATTTATAGTGAGTGGTGAGTGGTGAGTGGTGAAAAGTGAAAAGTGAAAAGTGAAATTGCCCATTACGCATCACGCATCACGCATCACGCGTCACGATTCTAACGTATCACACTGCTACCTTACACCACACAGTTCCTTATACAGATTATAAACTATTTCAACATAATGCTGTGTTTCAGCATAAGGAGGCACTCCTCCGTAATCCTGAACTGCTCCCATGCCTGCGTTATATGCGGCAAGAGATAGTTTTATCTGCCTTTCCACATCAAATCCGGAAAAATAATCCAGATTATGCCTGAGTATTTGAACAGTACCTCTGATATTCTGCACGGGATCATAGGAATTATATACTCCAACTTCTCTGGCAGTACCCGGCATAAGCTGTCCCAGACCCTGGGCGCCCGCACAGGAAGTAGCATGAATATCAAAGGCAGATTCACAGGCCACAACGGCAACGACAAACCTTGGCTCTACGCCGTACTGACGGCAGTAATAAAGTATACTCAGAACTACCGCATCAAGCTCTTTATCAGAAAGGCCGGGATTATACTCCAGGATTTTTGACTTGTAAGCACCGATGTACTGTTTTGTATAAGGATCATTCATGTTCGGTGTCGCCATAGCAGCAGAAAAACTGAAGACTGTTATGGATATTAATACAATAAACGTTATAAAATATTTCATTCTCTTACCCCTTTTACAGTGAGCAGTGACCGGTGACCGGTTATCAGTGACATTATTATTCACTCTTCACTTTTCACTCTTCACCCTTCACGACTCTAAATATTTCTTCCGAAGGTATTTTTCCTTCTCTTAAAATTTTCACTTTCTCTCCAGTACCATCTACAATAGTAGAAGGTACGCCATAGGTAATCTCTCCTGCATCCAATATTACATCTACTTTATCTTCAAAAGCAGAAATAATTTCATCGATTGTCAAAAGGTTTTCTTCTCCGGACAGATTGGCACTTGTTACGGCAAGAGGTTCTCCCGTGTATTTTAAAAGATCCAGGGCAATTCTGTAATCGGGGATCCTGAAAGCTACAGAATCTTTACCACATGTTACCAGTGTGGAAATATTCTTATTTTTCAGGACGAGTGTAAGAGGGCCAGGCCAGTATTTTTCGGCAAGCAACCTGGCATAAGGGGGAACACAACCTGAAAGTTCATAAATTTCCTTTATATCATGAACCATGACAGGCAGGGGTTTTAATGGGGAACGTTCTTTAATTTTATAGATCCTTTTTATCACAGTCAAATCCCGGACCTTTCCTCCCAGACCGTACAGTGTTTCCGTAGGAAAAATAACCACTCCCCCGCTTTTTATTATATTCGCCACTTCTAGAAGGGATTCCTTTATTGAGTTTTCATTTTGTTCTATTTTTATTATCATAATATGCGTGACGCGTAACGCGTTACGCGTTACGCGTAATTGGCAATTTCACCACTCACTTCTCACGACTCACTCTAATAGTAATGTATAATGTATGAAGCGTGACAGATGAAGTTTCTCTACGTGCCGGTTATTGTTTACTGGTCACTGGTCACTGTTTACTGCTCACTGAAGAGAATCTGCTCGGTCTTCTGACCTTTATATTCAATCTGGATTTAAGTGTCGCCAGTTTCAGGTCAGGAGCAAGGTTTGTAGCATATTTATAGGCTTCAAGGGCTTTTTTGAGATTTCCTTTACCTCTGTATGCTTCTCCTATATAACCATAAACAAGGGGATCGGAAGGATTTAACTCTACCGATTTAATAAACACATCTATTGCTTCTTCAAACTTACCCGTATTACAGTAAAAACAGCCGAGATCATTGTAGGCGCTTACTGTATCAGGTTTTACCTCTATGGCTTTTTTATAATTTTCCAGTGCCCTGTCATAATCACCTGTTACTTCATAAACTATTCCGAGATTATTATAGGCGAGACCATTTTTCCCATCAACCTCTATGGCTTTTTCAAATGACATAATGGCAGCTTCAAATTCTTCTCTTTCATAGAGTTCTATGCCCAGTTCAAGATAGGCATTGGAACAATCAGGCATATTTTCTACTGCTCTCTGACAGGTTATTATGGCATTATAAAAATCTTTTTTCTGTTTATAAGCAGAGCCCAGATTTTTATAGGATTCGAAAAAATAAGGAGCTATCTCTATGGCTTTCTGAAACAGTTCCACTGCCGTATCTACATCTCCTCTGGCACAGTAGGTTTTCCCCAGGCGATTATAAGCATCGACGTAGTCAGGAGCTATACAT
>JBEHWO010000401.1:0-6122 GCA_040217695.1 Vulcanimicrobiota bacterium
TGTAAAATAAAGCTTTAGATAAAAATTAAGTAGAGGCAATTTATCTAATAAAGAATTTATAAATAAGATGGAAAAAGTGATAATCTGTCCCATAACAGGATAATGTTTACCTTTATTTTACTATGTATCTAAAAAAGTGATATATATATTATGAAATATGAAGATATGTCCAGAGATGAATTAATAAAAGAAGTTGAAAGTCTTTCTTCTCTGTTAAAGTCAGATAAGTCCGATGATGAATTGAAAAAAACGATTCAGGAATTACAGGCCGGTCAGATTAAGCTTGAAGAGGAGAACAGAGAACTCAGAAAAAAACGGTTTGAACTGGAAGAAGATAGAAAACGGTGCAGGGAAATCTATGATTTTGCGCATTCAGATTACTGTGCTATTGATGAATTAATCCTGGCCGAACGTAATAAGCTAAAATCCATTTTAGATTCATATCCTTATGGTATTTATATAGTTAATCAACAATATGACATTGAATATATCAATCCCGTTATTGAGCGTGAATTCGGCCAGATAATGAACCGTAAATGTTTCGAATATTTTCATAATCTTAAAGAGCCATGTCAGTGGTGTAAAAATCCGGAAGTATTTTCAGGAAAAACAGTAAGGTGGGAATGGACCGGCAGCAATGGCAAGACATATGATTTATTTGATATGCCTTTTCTTAATGCAAATGGAAGTATTTCCAAGCTGGAGTTGTTTTATGATATTACAGAAAGAAAAAAGATAGAGGAGAAACTTAAGGATAGTGAAACCCGTGTACAGGCCAAGCTGGACGCCATTCTTATGCCGGAAGGAAATCTTGAACTGCTGGAACTGGGTGATATTATTGATATACATGAGATACAGAATTTAATGAATGACTTTTTCCATCTTACAAAGATTGCTGTTGGCATTATTGACCTTGACGGGAAAGTGCTGATCTCTACAGGCTGGCAGGATATATGTTCAAAATTTCATCGTGTACATAAAGAAACACTGAAGAACTGTATTGAAAGTGATACGAAACTCTCTTCCGGAGTCGAACCGGGCACATTTAAGATATACAGATGCAAGAATAATATATTCGAGATAGTAACACCAATCATTGTTGGTGGCAAACATATGGGGAACCTGTTTCTGGGGCAGTTCTTCTTTGAAGACGAAAAACCTGACTGTGAAATATTTCGTGCCAGGGCATTACAATACGGTTTTGATGAAAAAGAGTATCTCGCTGCCCTTGATAGAGTGCCATTATGGAGCCATGAAACGATCAATCTGGTAATGTCCTTTTATATGAGCCTTTTAAACCTTATTTCCAAACTGAGCTACAGTAATATAAAACTGGCTCAGACTCTTGTAGAACGCAGACTTGCTGAAGATGCACGGAGGAAGAGTGAGGAAAGGCTGCTTTTTGCTATGGAAACTATCCATGTCGGCATATGGGATCTTGATTTAGTAGATCATACTGCCTTTCGTTCTCTGGAACATGATCGTATCTTTGGCTATACTGAACTGCTGCCTCAATGGACCTATGAAATGTTTCTCGACCATGTATTACCTGAAGATCGTACTATGGTCGATGAGAAATATAAAGGTGCTATTGAAACTGTCAGGGACTGGAGTTTTGAATGCCGCATACGCCGCACTGATGGTGAATTGCGCTGGATATGGGCTGCAGGCCGCCATCAGATTGATGACACTTCCGGTTCACGTCGTATGGCAGGGATTGTTCAGGATATTACGGAACGTAAAAAAGCAGAGGAAGAAAGAGAGAAACTCCAGAACCAGTTACTTCATTCCCAGAAAATGGAGTCTGTAGGACGCCTTGCAGGAGGAGTTGCCCATGATTTTAACAATATACTGGGAATTATTATCAGTATTTCAGAATTGATTGCTATGGATCTGGCCGCCGATGATCCTTTATATGACCGTATACAGCAGATTATTAATTCATCGGATAGGGCGGCAAAACTTGTGGGACAGCTTCTGGCTTTTGCCAGAAAACAGACTGTAAGTCCCAGAACAGTGGACATAAATGAAACCATATCGTCTATGATTAAAATACTCCATAGAATTATAGGTGAAGATATTGAACTTATATGGTCGCCGGGGTATAATCCTGGAAAGGTCATAATTGATCCGACACAGATAGATCAGATTCTGGCAAATCTTGTAATAAATTCCCGTGATGCTATTCCCGGTATCGGTTCTATTACACTGGCAACAGAAAATGTAGTGTTTGAAAATCCATCATTTTCTGGCTATGAGGAAATTCCCCGGGGAGAGTATGTAATGCTGGCTGTAAGTGATACAGGCTCAGGTATAAGTAAAGAAGTAATGAAAAATATATTTGAACCTTTTTTTACCACCAAAGAAGTCGGAAAAGGAACAGGTCTCGGTCTTGCAACTGTTTATGGCATAGTACGTCAGAATAACGGATATATCAATATATACAGTGAAGAAGGAAAGGGGACGGTCTTTAGAATTTATCTGCCATGCATTAAATCGGAAAATCCTCCCCCTTCTTCAGATAAACATGCAGCCAGACCAGACGGAGGAACAGAAATCATACTGGTGGCGGAAGATGAGGAAGATTATCTGTTACCATTTAAGGTGATTCTTGAAAAACTTGGATACACTGTTATCACGGCAAAAACTCCTCATGAGGCTATTAATCTGGCAGAAAATTACGCAGGTAATATACACCTGCTGGTTACAGACGTAATAATGCCGGAGATGAGCGGAAAAGACCTGATGGAAAGACTTCATACAATCAGACCTGATATGAAATGCCTTTATATGTCCGGCTATACAGCCGATATAATTGCCCATCATGGTGTTCTGGAAGAAGGTGTAAAATTTATAGAGAAACCTTTTTCCATAAAAACTATTGCCAAAAAGGTGAGAGAAGTGCTGGATTAGAAGCACTGCTCGCTGATTTCGTGATTTTGATTACATTAAGAGATTGTAAAAAAATAACCCTGGCAAATTTTTAGAACTGTTATTATCCTCGCGTCACGCGTTACGCGTTACGCATCACGATATAAACTATGATGGGGTTATTTCCAGACAAACCCTAAATATTAAGGTGGTTAAATATGAGCGACACGAAAAACAGAGGATTCTGGACATCCCTGAAAGAGAATATGCCCTGGAGAGAACTACTCGCCGGTTTGATTATTCCTCTTAACGGACTATATATTTTCTTACACTTCAACAGAGGTCTGGAAGGTATGGTCTTTGTAATTATATGGTATATAATTCTTTTTACTATCAATATAGCAGTTATGAAAAAAGTCAATATTTTTGCTCTCATAACATTGATAATGATCTTATTGAATTTCTTTACGTCTTTCTTTAAAAGCCATCCCTCTTTACATATAATGGTTAAAGCTTTCGATCAGGCCATATTCGGTTTTATATTCCTTGGTTCTATTCTACTGTCAAAACCTCTTGTACTCAATTTTGTCAATAAAGAAACACTTGAGAGAATGCCGGAAAAAGTAAAGAAATCCCCATATTTTTTAAAGACCTGGAATCTTGTTACTGCCATGTGGGGAATTTTTTATATTATTACATCTCTGACGATTATTTATCTCGGAATGTTTCATAAAGAACTGGAAGAAACAGTTGATTTCTATACAGGCTGGCCTGCAACCCTGGTTTTACTCGTCATAAGCATAAAATTTCCCGAATATTATCTGGGAAAACACAGGCATGATATAGAAAAAGAATAATATGTTAATAACGGAGGTTGATTATTCCTTTTGCTAAAAGAGAAAAAAAGATGACATTGTGAAGTTCCTTGAAGGACGAGGGGCTAAAGAATAAAAAAGTGAGGTGTATGAAATGCTATATATTAAAACTATTGTATTATCTTTTTTGATTTTATTTCTTTGTATTAACTCTGTGGATGCTTCGAATTTTTTCGATGTTTTGAAAAATGGCAATGAACAGACTGCCATAGAAATGCTCAGGGCCAACCCCGGTCTTTATTATTCAAGAGACAGCGACAGTTCCACCCCTTTACACTGGGCAGCGAAAAAAAATAGAAAAGAACTGGCCCAGTTACTTCTGGCTTTAAGAGCAGATATTAATGCAAAAGACAATTCAAGCAAATCTCCTTTACACTGGGCAGCAGAAGGAAATGGAAAAGATGTGGCTGAACTGCTTATATACAGAGGAGCCTATATAAACAGTACAGATAATAAAGACAGAACCCCTCTGCATATAGCAGGAGAAAGCGGAAACGGTTCTATAGGAAAATTACTTGTATATAGCGGCGCAAGAATAGACATTAGAGACAAAGACGGAAAGACTCCACTTCATTCTGCAGCGTACGGAGGTAACGATGAACTTGTAGAATTGCTCATATCTTATGGCGCAGATATAAATTCTACGGACAGGAATGGCAGCACTCCTTTACATATGGCAGCATCAAGAGGCAGAGAAAATGCTGCTTACAGGCTTATATCATGCGGAGCAAATATAAATGCCGTTGACAGAGACGGCGACACTCCCCTTCACTATGCCGCATCGGGGGGGCAGGAAAATACTGTAAGTTTGCTTATATCCCAGCATGCCGCTATTGATGCAATTGATAATTATGGCAGAACTCCTCTTCATCTCTCAGCACAGAATGGTATGAGGGACGAAACATCACTTCTTATAAAAGGCGGGGCAGATTTAAATGCGAAAGATAAAGAGGGAAAGACTCCTCTTCACCTGTCTGCTCAGAACGGAAAAAGAGATGAAACAAGGCTTCTTGTGGAAGGTAAAGCAGAACTGAATATAAGAGATAATTACGGTAAAACCCCTCTTCACTGGTCTGCAGAAAAAGGAAATGAAGATGAAACGAAAATACTCATAGAAGGCAGAGCAGATATGGATGTAAGAGATAATCAGGGCAAAACTCCTCTTCACTATTCGGCCGAGAATAATAATAAAGATGAAACACGATTACTTGTAGAAGGCGGAGCAGATGCATTTATAAAGGATAACCGCGGAAAGAGTCCCATGGATCTGGCAAAAGAGAAAGACAACGGAAGAATCATCGATATACTGCAGACAGCAGTGCCGAAATCGGAGAAACCCCCGGTACAGGGGCCTCCTCAGTAGTGAACAGTGAAAAGTGAAAAGTAGGGGCGAAATACTGTGTTTGCGCGGTACCGGTGAAAACACGCATTACGCTCCACCCGTCACGCGTTACGCGTCACGATTCCAGTAAAATTAAGTCTCCCGTCTCATCATATAATGTTCAATAATGTATTAGTTCCACAAGTTCACCTGATGGTGATTTCACAAAGAAAAATGACAGATTTTCAGTGCGCTGAACATCTTTATGGATGAGTTTTGCCCCTTTTTCTTTAAAAATATTAAAATCTTCTTCTATGTTATCAGAGAAAAAAGCTATGTGTTTCAGGCCGTCTTCCATTTTGTTTTCTTTTGTCGGTTCTATGATTTCTATGATTTCCTCCATTCCTTTAATAAGGTAAAGATTCATACCCATATCGGGCAATTCTCTTTTTGATATTAATTCGAAATTGAAGAAATTTTTATAAAATTCCATTACCTCCCCGGGTTTTTTTGCCATTATACTTATATGGTCCAGTTTTTTTACTGACATATTTATGACTCCTTTCTTTTACAGTGATCAGTTATCAGTGACCAGTTTAAACGCATCCGGAAAACATGTATAAACCTCGTCAGAACCTGTGAGAAGCAATATTTTTTTGTTACTCTCTATAAGATGATTCTTTAAAAGATTTATCACGTAAGACATATTGATTTTTTCCAGTTCCGAAAGATATTCATGATATGAAAATTTTATATCTTCTCTGGTGAGGTGTTCTCCTATGATTTTTGCCACTTCCATAGAATTTTCCAGTGAAAATATTACATTTGTTCCATGCCTTAAAACCGCTTCAAAGAGTAATTCTTCGGGAATTTTCCCTCCTTTTAAATCTTCCATAAAACCGTCAATAAGCTCGATAGCTCTCTTTAAATTCTTATCTGAAAGGGCAAGATTTATTTTAAACACACCTTTCCCTCCGTAATGATTGAACAGGCTTGAACATAGATAGGTTATGTTTTCTTTCTCCCTGAGTAAATGATTGAGGAGGCTTGTATAG
>JBEHWO010000402.1:0-6101 GCA_040217695.1 Vulcanimicrobiota bacterium
CTCAATGAAAGAACTTACGGTGAAAGAAGAAACCGTTGACGATGTTCTGGAAGGATTAAAATTGCTTCAGAAAACAGAAGGAATAGACCCGGAAAAAATCTTTATACTCGGTCACAGCCTGGGCGGTACCCTTATTCCGAAGATAGCAGTCCTTACTCCTGATGCAGCAGGTTTTATTATACTGGCAGGTGCGACACTACCACTTGAAGATAAAATTCTGGAACAGACAAATTATATTTACTCTCTTGACGGAAACATAAGCGATGATGAACAGGTAAAACTGGACGAAATAAAAAGAATTGTGGAAAAAATAAAAGCCTTAAATGAAAATTCACCGGAGGAAACACTCTATGGGGTATATCCGAAATACTGGCTTGATTTAAGAGCGTATAATATCTTAGATACAGCAAAACAGATAAAACAGCCCCTGTTAATACTTCAGGGAGAAAGAGATTATCAGGTTACCATGGAAGATTTTAAACTCTGGAAATCAGCACTGGAAGGTCGAAAAAATGTAGAATTTAAAACTTATCCTCTCCTTAATCACCTGTTTATAGAAGGAGAAGGTAAAAGCAGTCCCGATGAATACATGTACGGAGGAAATATACCGGAATATATTATAAAAGATATTTCGGAGTGGATTAAAAAAGTGAAATAAATAAAAAAATGAGGAAAAGGAGGAATTTTTTATGAAATGGAAAAACTGGTCAAAAAAATTAATGGATGTTCTCGGTCTGAAAAAAGAACCTGTCAGCATAACCTATACTGACAGCGTAAATTTTGAGGTGTCAAAAAAGAAAGTGTGGGTCTGCGGAGCAATAGGTAAAGCTTCTGCAGGAGAAGTCATAGATCTTACGAAAGAAAATTCTTCCTGCGGCGGAGGTTCCCAGTATCTGGGTCTGGGAGGATTTCGCCCTGAAGATATGAAAACACTGAGAGAATTCCTTATTGACGGAGAAAAACTTTACTCATGTCCTTCTGCAATACATCGTTCAATGGCTATGGCAAAAATAAAACCTCCCATGGGCATGGCAGAACATATCATATTTGCCCCGCTGAGCAAATCAGAATTAAAGCCAGATGTAGTAATATTCATATGTAATGCCTGGCAGGCAGCAAGACTGGTCCATCTTACCACTTTTGAAACAGGCCTGCCTATGGAATGTGACCCGTCAGGTTCACTGTGCAGGTCTGTCATTACTTATCCACTGGTTACAGGAAAAGTAAATATATCCTTTGGAGATATTACTGCAAGAAAAATGGTAAGACTTTCCGAAGAGGAACTGTTTGTGACATTACCATATATTCAGCTTCAATCTTCTACGGAATCTATTCCATTCTGCACTGCAGGTACAGCAAAAGGAAGGATACCTGATGCTATGAAGGAACTTATGAAACGGTCAGGAGGAGAAGTGCCTGAGTTATACTGAGTGTGATGCGTGATGCGTAAAGCGTAAGAAACGTGAGAGATAAATTGTTTCCGCCCGTCACGATAACAGAGGAAATTTATTATGAAAAAAAATATTGAAAAATTACAGAAAGCTATAGAAGATTCAAATTATATTGTTGCTCTCACTGGTGCAGGTATATCTACAGGAGCAGGGATACCGGATTTTCGCGGGAAAGGCGGTATTTATTCAACAGGACGTTATGATCCTTACAAAACCTTCGATTATGACTATTTCAAGAAAGATCCGTCCCATTTTTTTAAATTTGCAAAAGATTTTATAGGACTTTATGATAAAATTGTACCCACACAGGGACATAAATTCCTGGCAGAACTTGAAGAAAAAGGTAAGCTAAAAACTATTATAACACAGAATATAGACGGCCTCCATCAAATGGCAGGTTCGAAACATGTCATAGAAGTTCATGGAGGCTTTACGACTTCTCACTGTATTAAATGCAGGAAATTTTATGATTTTAACTGGCTGAAAGAAGAACTGGCACATAAAAATGAGTTAAGATGTTCCTGCGACGGTTTCGTCAAACCTGACATAGTATTTTTCGGAGAGCCGGTGGAAGGTATGCATACTGCCATGAGAGAAGCAGCAGAAGCAGATCTGTTTCTTGTCTTGGGTTCATCCCTTACTGTACAGCCTGCTTCATTACTGCCACAGGTAACGGAAGGAAAAGTCGTTATCATAAATATGGGTGAAGTAATGTTTCCGGAAAGAAAAACTTTTCTCACATTCGACTCTGATATAGATTCTGTCGTTAAAGAATTGCATATATGAATATTCAGGTTATTAAAACAGCAAGACTTGTAATGAGAATTTTAGACACAACATTTGCAAAAAAGGTATCAGATTTTCATATAAGAAACAGGGATTTTCATGAGAAATGGGATCCCCTGAGAGATGAATCATATTATACGAAGGAATATCATCGGAAAGAACTGGAAGATGAATTGCATAAGATAAATCATGGGATGATGTTTAAAGTCTGGTTTTTCAAAAAAGAAGATATGGACTTTGAAAAACCACTGGGTTACATTTCTTTCAGCAATATTATAAGGGGTTGTTTTCAATCCTGTCACCTTGGATATAAAATAGATAAGGAGGAAATAAATAAAGGTTATACTACGGAAGCACTCGGGGCAGGAATTGATTTTGTTTTCAAAAAGTTAAAACTTCACAGGATTGAAGCCAATATAATTCCGGGAAATATTCCCTCTTTCAGGGTTGTGGAAAAGCTGGGCTTCCTTAATGAAGGTATTTCGAAAAAATACCTCAGGATAAACGGTATCTGGAAGGATCATGTTCATATGGTTATTTTAAACGAAAACATGGAATAAGATATATCGGAATATCTTACTGACCTGAGCATAAGCATTTAATAAAAGTCTTCCTCCCGTCACGCGTTACGCGTTACGCGTCACGAGAGCATATATTTATTATTTATGCTCACCTCAGTAAAATAAATGGCATCTGGCAGGCTCATGTTCATATGGTTATTTTAAACGAAAATATGGAATAAGGAGAGAATATTATGAAAATATCAAATAATCAACAGATATCCTTCTCTAAAATAGATCATCCGGTAGAAGCTTTTGTAACTCCTCCCAATGATACCCTTGCAGGTCTGCTTATGGATAAACTCCCGAAAGACAGTATCGAGATCATTATGGCACTGTAAAACAGAAAATTGTGTAGAATAACGAAAATTCTGCAGGAAAAATTAAATAATTAAACGAATTTTTTATTTATAAAAATACTGACCTGAGCATAAGCATGTAATAAATTGCTTCCTCCCGTAACGCGTAACGCGTTACGGGTCACACGTCACGGGAATCAAATGTGAATTATTTATGCTTACGTCAGTAATTAAGAAAATATTCCTGTCAGTGTTCTGCAGTGTTACGGCGCAGGTGTTTTTTAACAGGTAACCCAGGAATATTTTAAAGAAAGGGTCAGGTGAATTTTTTATTTATGGAAGAAGAAAAAAACAAAATACCGGAAGATCTTAACTTGCTTTCTCCTGAAGATTTCAGAAAAAAAGTCTGGAGTGTTGAAGGGACAAAATTCCTCCTTTCCGAGATGACCCGTCTTGGATTCTGGCCCAGAGAGAGAACCTTTGAAGATTTACAGCCTCCCGATGAAACTGCCAGAAGGAGAGAACTTGAACAGGAAATAAATTCTCTCAGGGCTAAAATCGGGAAATACGGGAATGAAGAAAAAATCTTAAAACAGATAAGACAGCAGATGTGGGATGAAAGCAAACAGAAAAGATCAGAGAAAAAACTCCGGAAAGAACAGGAAAAAGCCGAAAAGAAAAGACTGTGGGAGGAAAAAAAGAAAGGTCTCATACTTTATCTGGGTCACGGAGTATCACAGGGACTGTCAGATGAAACATCTGATCATGGAAAACTACAGAATCTGGGATTGCCGGAGATTTCAACGCCTGTAGAACTGGCAAAGTACATGGAAATAGAAATTTCAAAAGTCCGATGGCTTACCTACCACAGAAACTGCACTACCATGTCTCACTATCACAATTTTACCATACCCAAAAAAAGAGGAGGGACAAGGAAAATTTCTTCGCCCAAACCACTGCTTCGTAAAGCACAGAACTGGATAAAGGCAAATATTCTGGATAAAATCCTACCGGAACCATGTGTCCACGGTTTTATAAAAGGTAAATCAATTATGTCAAATGCTACGGGACATATAGCAAATGACCTTGTAATAAATATGGATCTGAAAGACTTCTTCCCTACCATAAAGTTTAAAAGGGTAAAAGGCATGTTCCGTTCCTTCGGTTATTCGGAATCCGTATCAATAGTGTTATCTCTTCTCTGCACTGAACCTCCCAGAGAAAAGGTAAGCTATAAAGGAAAAATCTACGATGTTTCCCTGGGAGACAGAGAACTTCCCCAGGGAGCCTGCACAAGCCCTGCAATTACAAATATCATATGCCGTCATATGGATATAAGGCTTAAAGGTAAAGCGGAAAGTCTGAGTTTCAACTATACGAGATATGCAGATGATCTCACGTTCTCCGGCAATTCAATGAAACATACAGGCAAACTCATTAAAGATATTACTTCCATAGTAAGCAATGAAGGTTTTGAAGTGCATCCCGATAAAACAAGGGTTTTTCATAAATCCAGAAGACAGGAAGTCACAGGTATTGTCGTAAACAGAAAACTTTCCGTAAGCAGGGATGAAATAAAGAAATTCAGAGCCATTCTTCATAACTGTGAAAAACATGGCATTGAAAGCCAGAATAAAGAAAAACATCCGAATTTTATTGCCTATCTCAGAGGCTACTGCAGCTATATATCTATGGTAGACAGTGAAAAAGGAAAAAAATTCAGAGAACAGCTCGACAGGATTTCCGGCAGGTAAGGAGGGAGAGACATGAAAAAAAGAACCTTTGAATTTATAGAAGGCACATCGAGTAAATTCTGGTCCATATGTGGAGAAGGCACAGGCCATACAGTTCATTTCGGACGTATCGGAACAGAGGGGCAGAAACAGACTAAAAATTTCTCCTCTGAAGAAGAGGCAGAAAAATCCTATGAAAAATTAATAAAAGAAAAACTGAAAAAAGGATATATAGAGATCATAGAAGGAGAAAGTCTGGAGAAAGAATTTAAATGTCCTCCGGGTTTTGAAGAGAAAAAAAGATATCTTCTTAAAATGCTGAAGCACACGAACAGTAAATTCAGGTCAAAAGCACTTATCTGTCTGTCAGATAAAAGATATGTCTTACCTGAAATACTTCAACATATTACAGAATGTCTTAAAGACAAACATCCTTCTGTACGTTACAGTTCGGCAAAAGCCCTGGGCATTCTCTGCAGCAAAGAATATTTCGGAGAAATCCTGAATAATATTGACATGTTAAGCTCATTGCCTGAACTTAACAACGAGAAAATTAAAGTCATCGTAGCACTTCAGGAACTCAGAAAAGATGAGAAACCATTTGTCGCTGTTATGGCAGAAGAAGCTCTCAGAAAAATCGACCATAAAGAAACAATAGAAGATATTTCAAAGAAAGCACTGGATAAATTTCCCGATGAACTTAAAGATATGCTAAAAATGGAAGATGACGGATTTACGGAAAAATTCAAAGAAGTCTTATCTAAAGAAAAAGACGGGAAATTACTGGAAGCACTCTATGAAACAGATAAACCTGCTGCAAGAAAAACCCTGCAGGAAGTAATCCTTGCGGCAAATCTCCCGAAATACTGGAACAATATAAAATCCATTTATAAAAGAGCGGAATACAGAATGGATATGGAACTGTTCGGCTTGCTTGCCTACAGAATAGAAGTTACGCCTCATCAGAAAGCCGAATATATATACGGTTCATGGTTTGAATTAAACGATACGAATATAAAGAATGTAGAAACTTATGCCGTGAAAGATAAAGAAAAATTTCAACTGTTAAAATCATCGGTGCCGAAAAACAGACTCCTGGCAAAAGAAGAGTTAACAGAGATACTGGAAAAATTAAATCTTGACGAACAGGACATATGGGGAGTCATGAGATATATCGTCTATTACGGTGTAAATTACGAAATTAATGATAAGACCGTAAAAGAATTAAAGGATCTTATTGAAAGCGGAAAACTGGAGCAATTTATAGCCCCT
>JBEHWO010000403.1:0-6100 GCA_040217695.1 Vulcanimicrobiota bacterium
AGATTAAGTATTTTTTTGTTTTATCCATAATAAATATAATGAATTTATATAAATTTACCAATTATACAGTTTCCTACAATTTAATAATATCAAAAGCTCCTCAAAAAGTCAATTTATTTTACAATCTCCTTGTTTACTTAAACGTAATCTGCTATTATATAGAAAAATTCATAATAAAAACTCTAAGGAAGAATTAAATGCATTCTCCTCCATGTGTCCTTATAGTAGACGATAATCTCATAAACATAAAACTTCTGGCAAAATCTCTTATGAAAGAGAATTACAGGGTTCTGGAAGCAAAAAACGGCAATGATGGTTATAACATGGCTATTTCTGAGAAACCCGATTTAATCCTGCTGGATATTATGATGCCTGTAAAAGATGGTTATGAAGTATGTGAAATGCTTAAATCCAATGAAGAAATAAAAGATATTCCTGTCATATTCATAACAGCCATGACTGAAACGACAGACAAGGTAAGAGGATTGTCTCTGGGGGCAGTAGATTATATAACGAAACCATTTAACAGCTCGGAAGTGCTGGCAAGGGTAAGAACACAGCTAAATCTCAGGAGAATGTATGAAGAAAATATAAGCTATCAGAAGATCCTGATGGAAGCACAGAAAACGGCGTCTTTAGGCATACTTGCCGAAGGTATGGCCCATAACTTTAACAATCTGCTCAGTGTTATATTCTGCTACAGTGAGATATTACAGAGTAATCTGGAAGGAAGACAGAAAGAATATGTTGAAAAAATAATTAATTCCACTACGCGGATGAAATATCTCATAAATCAACTGCTGGATTTTGCGGAAAGTAGAAAAGTTATGCCTGTAAATCTGGAGCTTCAACATTTCATAGAAAAAATGGTAGAATTTTTCACCGAAAGTTATCCCGAAGAACCTCCCATAGAAATAGAACTGCAGATTGAAAACAGTGAAGATAAAATATTCGGAGACGGAAAATTACTTTTTCAGTCCATTATTAATATACTTATAAATGCAAGAGAAGCCATGAAAGAGGGAGGTAAAATTAAAATAAAAACCTGCAGAACAGTTATTCCTGAAACACTGAGGAGTAAAATTTCCAATCTCCATGATAAGTATATCTGTATTTCTATTACAGATACGGGCAAAGGCATAAAGGAAGAAGACATGGAACATATTTTCCTCCCTTTTTTCACGACAAAAAACACCGTGGGAGTTGGGCTGGGTCTGTCCACTTCCTATGGCATAATTAAAAATCATGATGGCACAATAGGTGTTGAAAGTATTTATGGTAAAGGCAGTACTTTTCATATATATTTACCCGTAAAAGAAACATAACATTCAGGTTCTGGAGGATTTTTTTTATAAGAATAGAAATTACAAAAAATATTACTAAATACTATGACCGGTTCGGTCACAATGAAGAATGAGAATTTGTTCCTCCCGCGTTACGCGTTACGATTCTCATATAAATAAGCGGATGAAGAAAGGCATCCCTTTGAAATTTTTATTGATAATTTATTTATTAAAGACAATAAATATTTCATAAAAAATATAAGGTGGATAAGGAGATAAAGAGCCTTCAACAAATATTGAAATCAATTTCTTCACTTAACGGGATAGATATTTCAGATGCAGGCAAATTACTGCAGACTCTGCTGAAACATACTTTAATTCTCACAGATAGAGGGAGTGCTTTTTTAGTTAAAAAAAAGAGAACCAGATTTTACCCTCAGGTAAACAGCGGGTCTTACAGTGATAAGAAAATTCAGGAAATACTGAAAACCCTGTCTCCCGAAATAGATCCTGATAAAGAAAAACAATATATAAAAGAAAAGCTTGTATATACACTTGTAACAAAGAAATCCAACAGATTTTTATTATTCATCAGAACTGACTCAACAGAAATACCTGAAGAACATGAAAAAACATTCCAGTTATATCTTAAAGCTGCTACAAACATTATAGAAAATGCGGAAAATTACAAGAAATATCTGGAAAAAGAGAAAATTGCAGCTATTGGTCTGGCTGCCAATATGATAATCCACGATTTCAAGAACCCTCTTGCATCTATTGAAAATATTACAAATCTCATAAAAGAAACATCGAAAGATGACATAATAGCCGAATGTGTGGATATTATAAATGATGCAGTAGAAGAACTGAATGCTCTCATAAGGGAAGTGCTGGATTTTTCCAAAGGGAAAAAAGACCTTGATATTCAAAGTATTTCCATTTCAGATCTGATACTCAAAGTCAGAGGACTGCTGTCAAATAAATTAAAAGAAAATAATATTATCTTTGAAGTGGAAAGTCTTTTTGACATGGATATAATGGCAGACAGGAAGAAACTGGAACGGGTAATTGTAAACCTTATAAGAAATTCAATAGAAGCCCTGAGAGGGAAAAAACAGGAGAAAAAGATTACCCTGAAAATTGAAGCATGGGAGGATAAAGTTCGTTTTTCAATTACAGATAACGGCTGCGGCATACCTGAAGATATAAGAGAAAAAATCTTCGAACCCTTTGTAACAAAACATACACTGGGAGGAACAGGTCTTGGTATGGCCATTGTAAAACAGATAATAGAAAGTCACAGAGGAGAAATTACCTTTGAAACAAGACCGGGAGAAGGAACTACTTTTGTATTCACTATACCGATTAACGGCTCGTAGATACAGGCCGCTGGCCTGTATCTACTTCTTTATCGCAGGAGAAAGTTCTTTCAATAAACTGTCTGCAGAAAGTTCTTTTCCTGTTCCTATCTTTATCTTTTTGTCCCATCTTATCATGGCTCCCTGTTCAAAATAATTTGTCTTGAGATAATTCAGGAAATCCCTGTGAAAAATAGAAGTATATTTTTCTTTATAGTAGTGAATAATATGATAGGCTATGATATCTGCAAGGAGATAATTCTGTATATAAAAAGGATGGGTAATATAAATAGAATCATGAGGCCATATAATCCCGGTAGGGATTTCTATAAACAGGTTGTCATAAGCATACTCGCGAAATCTCCTGTTTAAATCTCCTTCATTTCTCTGGTAAAGAGAAACTTCAAAGAAAAAATCACTTATGATTTTCCTGTACCAATGATAACTTTTTGTCCTCTCCTGGAGTATAAATTCCTTTATAACTTTTTCAGGTAGATCGAAATGGTCTCTGAGCCATTCCCTTTCGGAAGTGATCTGCTGTATGACACATGCCATGCCTTCCCAGAAAAAATCAGGATCTCCGGAAGAAATTATATAGGACTCACTGGATATAAGACTGGCATGGAGGGCATGGCCTAATTCATGAAACATTATCTTATACCATCTGTGACCATCACCGGGATTGGTCAGAACCCTTACATCTTTACCTATTTCTATGACAATACATATACCTCCGTGAGGAATATCCTGATAATTTACCTGTATGGGCAGTTTATTCAGATCCATATTGAAATGTTCCAGAAATTTTCTGAAATTTTCAATTATTTCATCCTTCGGAAAATAATTATCAGATATAGCATTCAAATATTTATATTCATAATATTTTATATCCCATGGATAGACTGTATCTATAGATAAAGCTTCTTTACAGTTATTTATTGTATTTTTCCATATATTATCCGTATGTTTCAATATATCTCTGAATAACAGAAAAAGTTTATCCTGATTTATATCTTCAAGTATAAGACACATTTCTCCGTAATGATTGTACCCCAGCTCTCTGGCTTTCTGATTTCTTAATTTTATCAGTGCTATTACTTCACGCTCAATCTGTTCACCGAAACTTATTTCTGCCCACCATGCCTTTTCACGTAGATTTCTGTCAGGACTTTTTCTTATGATATCATCGAGCTCATTTCTTGTCATATCTGTGCCATTGAGCTGAGGAATAAAGGACTGTATCTTTTTATTAATTTTATTGGTAAGTCTGAATATCTCCGGTTCATAAGCAACCTTTGCTTTAAGTATTTCTCTTGACAGAAGATCAACCTTCCTGCGAAGTAATTTATCTTTACTTTTACTTTTCCATACCATAAGGGTCTCATAAAGTTCAGGCCTGAGCAGTAAATCTGTCCTTTCTCTGTCAATCATAAAAGGATTGATGTGGTTTTCACCGAGGAACTGACTTCTGTAAGAAAGAGCTTTCTTTACGGAAAGGCTGTAAAGTTTATCTTCTATCTCCTTTAAATAAACTGAGAACTCCTCTTCACCGGTAAAATCCGGAGCCAAAATTATCACCCAATTTCAAAAAATTAATATATTCTACGTAATCTACAATAAGGAACTACAATTAAATAATTGTTTCAACTATATTAAATCGTAACGCGTGACGCGTGACGCGTGACGCGAGGAAAGAGACAATTAATAAAATTCTATTCCTAAAGGTTTATGCAAAATTTAGTACAGACGCAAAATTATTTAAATACATAATACTACGAAAAAAAGATAAAATCAACAACCAGAGTTTCAGGGACAAGGAATTTTTTGTTTTATTCAGAAATTATAGAGGACGTAACGCGTGACGCGTAGATTTCACCCTCCATTATGCATCATTCAGCACGGCTATACCGGGTTTTATATTGAAAGGAGTAAATATATGACAGACAATTTAAATTTATTATTCGAACCGACAGATGAATTTTCTGCCCTCAATACTGATTTTTACGAATTAACCATGTGCGGAGGATTTAAAGTTCTCGAGTATCTGAATTATATATTAAAAGACGGGTTTAGTGCCGGGAAACTGACAGAATATAAATTCGGTCATGATTTATATTTCAGGAATATTCCTGAAGATGGCGGTTACTGTATATGTGCGGGACTTGCAAATGCTCTGGAATTTTTAAAAAATATACATTTTTCTGAAAGTGATATAGAGTTTCTGTCAGATTTACCTGAATTCTCACAGATCCATATTGAAGAGAAAAAGAGGTTTTTAGACTATCTTTCTAAATGGAGATTCAGCGGTGACGTATGGGCTATAGAGGAAGGGGAAGTGGTATTTCAGAATAATACCCTTATGAGAGTCGTGGGAAATCCTGTAGATACCCATCTGATAGAAGGAGCGCTCCTTAATATTTATAACTGCCAGACAAGAGTTGCAACAAAATCAGCAAGAATCTGCCATGCTGCAGGAGGAGACCCTGTAATGGATTTTGCCTTCAGACGCTCCATAGCAGGCCTGGGAGGCACTGCCGAACTATCGAGAGCGCTTATTATAGGAGGTATGTGCGGCACATCCAATACCTATGCAGCAAAAAAATATAACCTGGGGAAACCCCTTGGCACTCATGCCCACAGCTGGATTATGGCCTTTAAAGACGATGGGAATGCTTTCGAAGCTTACTCTGCCGTATATCCCCATATGGCAGCCTTCCTTGCAGACACATACGATTTTCTGAAAAAAGGTATGGTGGCGGCAATAGAAGAGATTAAAAAATTGAGAGAAAAAGGTTATAATCAGGTCATACTTATAAGAGACGATTCTGGCGATCTGGCGGAAAGAAGCAAAATAGCCAGAGAAATGCTGGATAATGCAGGCCTTCACAATGTAAAACTTATAGCTTCCAACGATCTCGATGAATATCAGATTCAATCAATGAAAAATATACAGAAGGCAAAACTGGAAGTATGGGGCGTTGGAACAAGAGCGGTAACTCCTCCCGATTCACTGGGATGTGTCTATAAAGAAACCTTTAAAATAGCCCCTGACGGCACAGTAATGCCGACGATAAAACTCTCAGGCAATGTAACCAAAACTACCATACCGGGGCCGAAATGGGATATAAGGCTTATAAACAAAAAAAATCAATATGAAGCAGATGTAATGATCTGTGACAACCAGCTGGAAGAATCTAAAAACAGATTGAATTATACTTTTTACGATCCTTCATACAGACACCTTCATACTATGGTCAGAGGCGTATCTTCAAAATTAATGCAGGTAAAGGTTATGGAAAAAGGGAATATAATATATGACGGCCCTCTGAAAGATACGCTTGAAATAAGAGAAAATACGATAAAAAATCTTTCCATGTTACATGAAGGACATAAAAGACTCGAAAATCCTCATATATACAGAATCGGTCTGAGTAAAACCCTTTTTAATATGAGAGAAAA
>JBEHWO010000404.1:0-6070 GCA_040217695.1 Vulcanimicrobiota bacterium
GAAGGCTGAATTTAAACCTGTTCTTGAAAAAATAAGATCTGTGGCAGCAGAGGAGATGCCATTTGCAACGTCTCCATCATGTATCGCCAGGGAAATACTGGATAGCCTGGATAATTAAATATGTTTGATTTTATAAAAAAGTTCTTTTCTCCCGAGCCGAAAGATTTATATCGTATGGGAGAAGTTTTTATTTTAAGAGGAGATTATAACGGTGCTCTCAGGTGTTATGATCAGATTCTGGATCTTGAACCTGCCAATATATTTATATTGAAGAAAAAGAGTTCTCTCCTCTTTTCCCTTGGCATGTATAAAGAAGTTATAGACACTGTTGACGTGCTTCTGAATATCGAACCGGAAGATATAGACGGTCTTAACGGGAAAGCGTTAACCATGGCAAGACAGGAAAAATATGAAGAATCTATCAGTTTCTACGATAAAGTTCTCACTCTTAAGCCAGGCAACCTTGAGGCGCTTACCGGCAAGGCTTTTTCTCTATATTCGTGGGGAAAATACGGAGAAGTTATAACATGTACAGATCAGATTCTGGTTATAGATGCAGGTAATTCAAATACCTGGACTACAAGAGCTATGGCTCTTGCCGCTCTCTGCAGACTTGATGAAGCGATTGACTGTTATGACAGAGCTCTGGCTATTGAACCGAACCATATAGATGCATGGACAGGAAAAGGCATGGCTCTGTCTGCTCAGGGAAAATATGAAGAAGGTGTTAACTGTCAGCGTAAAGCTATTGAATTAACCTCTTCTCTTCTTCCTTCCCTTGACCCCCGGAAAGACACTGTTACCGGAGCGGAAGGTATGTTCGGTTATGATAAAACAAATCCCATTCCTGTGTGCCTACAGGACGGACAGCTTGAATATCTTGCCGGACTTCAATGTGAGTGCGGGTGTCCCTTTTATTTCCACCGTACTGGTAGTTTCGGCACAGGTCCCGACGGCCATATCATAGACGGATATGAGCTTGTGTGCAGAAGCAAAAAACATCATATTACCCTTTATATGGATATGTACCATGAAGGCGCCAGTTCATTGCTCCCTGAAGGCCTTTCCAGAGGAAAAGAAAAAGGTTCGGGGCTTCCGTTCTATGTGGATAATTTTCCTCATGGCCTCGCCGGTGCTATTAAAGAAGACGAAAAGTTTCGTATGAAATCTTAAGGGACTGTAAGAAAATAACTCTGGCAAATTAGGGTTTTTCTCCTCGCGTCACGCGTTACGCGTTACGCGTCACGATTGTAAATATGATAAGGTTATTTTTTTACAACCCCTAATCCGGCATCTGTAATACTTCACACTCTTTTACTCCATATCCTTCCAGGGCCGTTACTTTAAATTTTATGCCTTTATATGAGACAGTATCGCCCATTTTAGGAGGCTTTCCGAGCAAAGACAGAACGAGGCCGCTTACCGTAGTAACATCTTCATGGGTTAAATCCGATTTGAAAAATTCTCCCACTTCGTCCAGTCTCACCGTGCCCGGTACATGAAGATTTCCTTTTTTATCTTTATACAGATATTCACTTATTTTTCCTTCGTCAAATTCTCCTACAACTTCTTCAAATATATCTTCAATCGTAACGAGTCCGGCTGTGCCTCCGTATTCGTCCAGAATAATAGCCATCTGAGTGTTATATTCACCCATGACTTCAAGAATTTTGTCAAGTGTGACTGTTTCCGGTACATAGGGTAAAGGCCGAATTTTTTTTAATTCACTGTCTCCCTTTCTTTCAAGTATTTCAATAATATCTTTCATGTGAACCATTCCTGTGATATGATCCAGATTTTCTTTATATACAGGATATCTTGAATGAAGGTTTTCGGAGAGTATTTTTTTTAACCCTTCTTTATCTATATCAAAGGGGATACCTGTAATTTTAATTCTTGGCACCATGATTTCACATGCTGTAAGAGACTTGAAATCCAATATTTCCCGAAAAAATTCCCCTGTTTCTTTTTTTAAAAGTCCTTCTTCCTGGCTTTCTCTTACAATAAATTCCAGTTCTTCCGATGTATAATTCTCTCCTGCCGTGACATCTCTTTTAATCCCCATAAGTTTTATCATGGTATTTGATAAATAATTAATACCTCTGATCACCGGATAAAAAGAATATTTTGTAAGGATAATGCATGGTGTGACAATCATTGCCATTGTTTCAGGTTTTTGAAGAGAAAGTGATTTTGGTATCATTTCTCCTATAACTATATGAAAATAAGTTAAAAAAATTACAGAGAGAATACTTGCTATTCCATGAGATGAAATCCACTGAGGGATACCGGCTATTATAAGCCAGCTGTGAAACCATTCTGCAAGTATGTGTTCGCCGTACATACCGATGGCAAGACTTGCAACTGTTATACCCATCTGGGCAGAACCTATATATTGATCCATAAGAGATGAATTTGTCTGTGTTTTATGCAGAATTCCTGCAATAATATGTCCTTCAAGAGCTTTTTTCTCTATAATCAGTCTGGAAGAACTGACTACAGCAAATTCAGCTGCCACATAAAGAGCATTTAATATTAAAAGCGTTGCTATTATAATAACCGAAATCAATATGGTAACCCGGTATCCTTTCTATTCAACGTCATCTTTCTGTTCTTCAGAACAGATTAACAATGATAATATTTTATTCTTTGAAACCTTTTCTATTTTAAATTCTACGCCTTCTATATTCAAACATTCTCCTTCCTCCGGAAATCTGCCTAAAAAATCTATTATATAGCCTCCTGTTGTAATAGCGTCTCCTTCTACAGGTTTACCCAGTAATGTTTCCAGTTCGCTGATCCGTAATATGCCCGGTAATCTGATAGTTCCGTCCGATAATTTTTCCGGTTTTTTTATATTATGTTTGAACTCGTCTGCCACATTTCCCAGAATTTCCACAAGTACATCTTCCATTGTTATAAGCCCTGCCGTACCTCCGTATTCATCTATTACTATGGCCTGCTGAAAATGTTCCTTCCGAAATATATTAATCAATCTGTCGATTTTCATAGTTTCAGGTATGAAAATCGCAGGTTTTAATATGCTGTCAAGGCTGTCTATCTTTTCATTGTTTATAAGTCTGTTGAGCAGTTCTTTCGCGTGCAATATGCCTGTTATATTGTCAACGGTGTCTCTGTAGACCGGTAATTTTGTATAGGGGGATTTTTTTATCTTCTGAATAACTTTTTCCACCGCCATTTCAACAGGAATGGCCGATATGTAATTTCTTGCTATCATCAACTCTCTCGCCGTTATATCCGTGATTTTTAAAGCCCTGGTAAGTCTGTTATGTTCGTATGTTTCAATAAATCCTCCTTCGTAACTCTTTGTAATAATCATTTTTATTTCTTCCGGAGAATGAATGTGTCTGTGGCCCGTGAGAGGAACTCTCATCAATTTGAGAATTAATATACCGCTGCCGTTCAATATGTATATAAACCAGGAAAACAGGAATTCAGACCATTTCATAGGCAGTACGGTATAAATAGCACATAGTGTCGGATACTGAAGAGCAATGGTTTTCGGTATAATCTCTCCGAATAACATCTGTGCTATTGTAAAAAACATTAACACTGCCACAACAGAGGCGGAAAGAGCCAGGCTTTCCTGACAATTGCCATATTTTATAAGAATAGATGTGACGACGGGAGTTATCGTGGACTGACTTAAAGCACCTACTATAATGCTTGAAAGGGTTATTCCAATCTGGCATATAGATATATATTGATCTGTTTTTCTGTTGTCTTCTACAATGGGGAGCATGTACATGGCAAATCTGTTTTTTTCTTCTGCCAGTTGTTTTATTTTCCATTTTTTTACTCCTACAGTGGCAAATTCTGCAAGAACATAGAAGGCATTGATAAGTATCATTAAAATAATAAGTGATAGTGTTAGAAACAAAATAAATACCTCGTAATGCGTGATGCGTGATGCGCAGTGATATAAACCAGTAGCGCGTGATAACCACTTAAACCTTAATAAATCATGAAACTAAGTACCGAAACAGGTAAATTAATAACCATTTTATCTGTGACGGTACTAAGAGCCTATTCGAAAAGTGCTCAAAAGTGCTCTGCTCAAAAGTGCTCCATACCTTAAAGTAATTTTTAATATTCTCTCTAAAAGAATAAAATCCTTTATTATCTGTCTTGTTGTGCTTATGCTAAATAAATTTATCATTTTTTAGTGATTGCGTGATTTTCAGGCAATTTCCATATGCCTCTATTTTTCTTTGTTTTATAAGAATTACTAATAATTTTTTTGTGAGTCTTTGTTTTTTTATGTTGCGATGCAAAAAATATTTTTCGCATTTGCGTAAAAAACTATTGACATTTTCATGTAGTTGATGTAATATGATGACATTAGATAATAAATGAAAACAAGGAGGAACAAAAAATGTTCAACACACAGTTAAATTACTGGAATGATATGTCAAATATGGTTATGGATGCCTATAAAAATTCTCTCAGCTCCGGTCAGCAGTTTCAGGAAGGATTTGCTGCAATGCTTAAAGAAATGATGGAAAGAAATATTAAAAATACCCTGGATATTCAGAAAGAAATGGAAGCTCATACAAAAAAGAATGTAGATGCATATATGGATAATTTAGTAAAAGTTTCCAGATTTTACTCTGATAACAGAGAAAAGGGTCTTGAAACCATGAAGGGTCTTTTTGAAAAATACAGTATAACAAACAGCCATTTCAGAGATGAAATGGAGAAACTCTGGAAGGAAAATTTCGATGAATTTCAGAAAAAAATGCAGGAATTTTCCGATACTTTTAAATCCAATCAGGAAAAAAGCATTGATTTTATGTTCGATACCTTTAAAAAATCTTCAAAAAATATGGAAGAATTTTCTAAAAAACTCGGTGAAATGAATAAAGCAAAATAATGAGAGGTGAACATGAGAGATGAATGGTATGAAACATACCGGTCATCTCTCAATTTTTAATATGATTATGTCTTTTATGGAAGAAGTAATGAATACACAGAAAGATATAGTTGAGAAAACTTCTGATAATGTCAGAAGATTTGTCAGATTTAACGAATTGCTTTTATCTCCTCCCGACATTAAAGTCGGCCAGACCCCTTCACAGATAGTCTACAGAAAACATAAGGTTAAATTAATAAGATACAGCCCCGTCAGAGAACAGATATATAAAACTCCTGTTCTTATAAGTTATGCCCTTGTAAACAAACCTTATATAGTGGATTTGTTGCCGGGGAGAAGCATTGTGGAAGTTCTTGTTAACAGCGGTTTTGATGTTTACCTTATAGACTGGGGCACTCCCACTGACAGTGACAGCAAAAACGGTCTTGATACATATATAAATTTTTATCTGGACAGGATGGTTGATAAGGTAAGAGAAATAAGCGTAAGTGATAAGATAACCCTGCTCGGTTACTGTATGGGAGGAACTTTTTCTTTACTTTATACTGCTCTGCATCAGGAAAAAATTAAGAATTTAATCCTTATGGCCACACCTTTTGATTGCAGTAAAGATGAAGGAATCCTTTTTAAATGGGCCAGAGAAATGCCTGTTCATGAGATTGCGGAAAAATACGGTAATTGCCCCGGCTGGCTTCTTGCTTCATCTTTTCTCGCATTGAATCCCCTGGGAACTTTAGATAAGGTGACAGGCTTTTTTAAGGGTGTGGAAGATGATAAGTTCGTAGAACTCTTCCTTGCCATGGAAAAATGGATCAATGATACAGTAGATGTTCCCGGAAGAGCCTATACTGAATTTATGACTTATTGTTTTCAGCAGAATCTTCTGCCTCAAAACCGGTTTGTCCTGGGTGATAAAAAAGTTGATCTCAAAAAGATAAAATGTCCTTTCCTTAATATAGTAGCAGAGCAGGACACATCTGTTCCCCCGTCGTCAAGTCTTCCCGTAGGAGAACATATAAGCAGTAAAGATAAAGAATTATTGACAACTCCCGCAGGCCATATAGGCCTTTCCGTAAGCGGTAAGGCTTTGAAGAAACTCTGGCCGAAGGCTGTCGAATGGATGGCAAAAAGATCATGAGAATTTTCATTAAGAATACTCCGACTGGGAGTATGATT
>JBEHWO010000405.1:0-6010 GCA_040217695.1 Vulcanimicrobiota bacterium
CCATTATATTCACTATTTCACGGTAAATATTATCTAACATGTTAAAATACTCCTTTTTTAGTGCTTCCGGCGATAAATACGACACCCTCCCGTCACGCGTTACACGTCACGACTATAAACACTTAGTGGTGCCAGCGGTAAATACGACACCGGACAATCTGTAATCTTGTCTCCTCCCGTCACGCGTCACGCGTTACGCGTCACGACTATAAGCACGTGGCTGTATTCAGTATTATCTTCTCAATAACGTAAAGTTTTCCGCCGGAGGTTTGACATGACCTATGAGAATACCATCTATTTTTTTCAGAGACAGTAATTTTTCTCCGAGTTTTATAGCTTCCTGCCGTTCCTCTTCTTTATGAACCTTGTTAATAAATACTATACCCCTGGATTTTTCCGGAACTGTTTTCAGGTATCCGTCGGGATGTTTGAATAAAGAATATATGATATTTGTATCTATCAAATCCCCTTTATTGACCTGTAACATCTTGCAGAAAAGGCCGCACCGATGACAGCTGCTGTCATCAATCCTTGACATAAGGCAATCGATTCCAAGGACAGCTATAAAGAGAGTGGTGAAGTCAGGTACTACCGGTTCCGTATCGGAATGAGCCTTTATAGATCTGCCTCTTGAACCGTCTGCTTCAATAATTAAATAATCACTGTTGGTTTTTGTCAGAATATCTTTACATATTCTGGTTGTAATTCCTTTTAATTTCCCCTGTGGCAGCACTTCAGAGGCAAGATAGATTAATTTGTTTTCTCTTAAAGACGTATCTACTCTGCTCAACCAGAGATGTTCCGTAGTAAATATGAGTACTTCTTTTTCTCCTATCTGGGGCGGGTAGATTTTTGTCGTACTTGTAAAGATTACTCCTTTCCCGATATTATTTAGTTTTCTGGCAAGATGATTACCAAGACCTGTTTTCCCTCCACCTCCTGTGATGGAAATACATTCTTTCTTTGATAACATGAGACCTTCCAGTAATGTTGTTTCTTCTCTTTTCAATGTACCTCACCTTTCAATTTACGCGTCACGCGTCACGCGTCACGCGTCACGACTCAATAACTCCAGCATGGATTGTCTCCGTAAACAGGCAATACTCCGTTTAATAAAGGTATTTCTTCACCTGTATCTATATTTACAATCCATATCTGTTTATTGTTAACATAAATCACATGTTTCCCGTCAGGAGCCCAGTTTGGACTCTGACCTCCGTAGAGAGTCAGCTGTTTCTTTTCAAAACCATTGCTGGCCATTTTCCCTATCCAGATCTGTGATGGTATGCCTGTAGTAAAGAGAAATAAATTGGGATTTGACTGTGACCAGAGCACATTACTTATGGAACCTGCTTCTTTCAGGTCCATATAATAACTGTCCTGTGTACTTTTATCCCATATATATACACCGGCCCCTCTGTCTTCCTGTTCTGCACTTCTGGACATAATTATAGGAAACAGACCGTCTGTAGTGGACTGATTTTTAATTTTTCCCGAATCCTGTCCGTCAATTTTCAGACCGTCAAAAGGAAGAGGGGAACCTGGCTGTTTCTTTTCCTCTTTAATTTCTTCCTCTGTTTTCAATATATCTTTTCTTCCTGCACCTCTTAAATAAACAATCTTTTCGTCACCGGTAAACCAGCTTACACCGAAGGGAGAACAGCTTATATCGGCGGTAAAATTTTTTTTATATTCCTTTTTATTGATAAGATCTATAACAGTAACTTCTTTACCTTCCTGACAGGCAAGATATTCTCCTGTGGAAGAAAGAGTCATTGACTGGCATTGTGCCCCCTGTTTTATTACCTCTCTTTTTGTGCCGTCTGTAGAAGAAACGATTACCTCTCCGGAAGGACTTATATAGGCAATTTTATCGCCTGCCAGGGATACTGTCGGGTGATGGCCATGTGATAAAACTGCAGATGTGCCGTTTGAGAGATTTAACATACATATTCCTCCTTCTCTGGAGAAATAGATTTTCCCTGAAAGATTCAGTCTGGTTCTTATTTCCTGAAAAGATCTGATTTTGCTCCCGTATTCCGAAAATTCCGATTTCGGTTCCACAGTTTTACCGGGAGTATATTTCTCCAGTGAAACAAGCTGGCCTGATAAATTCAAAAAATCCGTAACAGCTATTTCAACATGTTCGTCATCACTGTTTACTACAATGGGCATGGCTTCTCCTCGTGTTTCTGCTATGGCTTCCATGCCGTAAATACCCACACCGTCTCCGAGACCTATATTATTGTCCAGATTATCGTCTATTACAACAGTGAGGAAATATTTTCCTTCAGGTAATTTCAGAATGAACTCTCCGCCCGGCTTATCTATTGTCGCTCTTGCTTTAACCGTGCGAAATGTAGCATCTGAATAGGCCTCTACAATACCTTTGGAAAGGGCATGGTCTTTCCATATAACCCTTCCTGTAACAGTATATTCATGTTCACCGGAAGAAGGAGTTTTAGGGGTACTCAGAGCTGAATTATCACCGGGTTGTTTTTTAGGAGTTACTTTTATAATGATCTCTTCTACTCCCGGTCTCGCCGATTTCAGCACAGGTGTATCTGTTGCGGTATAATTTGCAAGAATATCATCCGGGTCAAGTATCTGATTTTTATTTATATCGACAAAAGCCTGAATATAGTAATCTCTGTCAGGCAGTTCTATCTCAAAGAGACCGCTTTCGTCCTTAACATAAGCGGTTGTAATAAAATTCTTGAAATTCATGTCTGAAAATACAAATATTTTAATACCTGTCGGATCATTGTCATTGTAGACAACTTTTCCTTTTAACATACCTTTTTTTTCTCCCTTATCGGAAACAGGTGTTTTACCGGGAACAGGTGTTTTGTTTTTGCCTGATATATCATCCGGGAGAATAGTATTTTTATTACTCTCAGGCACAGGAGTTTTCATTGATATATCGTGAGGCAGAGATATGTTATTTCCGGGAGAAGGTGTACCTCTGGCAGAGATTATATCAGGCATATCTATTTTATCTTTCATCTCGTCAAGAACAAGCACTATTTCTCCTCCGCCTGTACTTACCTGTCTGGGCTTACCTTTTTCATATATGGAATAATACTCACGGGGATCAACTTTTTTGTTGCCGTTGTCATCACTGAAAGAACGAATATAATATTTTCCTTCAGGAAGAGAGAAACCGGCAGAACCGTTTTCTTCCCATACGGCAGTAGTTGCCAGAATATTATTGAACTGCTGATCTGACGCAACCTGAACCAGACATCCTGCAGGAGAATGATCGGGATAAACTATTTTTACCCGTAAATTCCCTTTTATCTTCGCCGTAGCAGTTGGTACAGGTGCAGGAGTAGAGATTGCAGTCGGAGCGGGGGAAGGAGAAGGCGTTCCCTGAACAGGATTACTGTCAGCTACTGAACCCTGTTCTTTAAATATTATGGTAATTTCTTCTCCGCACTTTACAGATTCAGGTTCTTCTCCTCCGTAAATTACCGATGTATCACCCTGATCTATCTGACCGTTTCCATTCGCATCATAAAAGGCCTGAATATAATAAGTACCTTCCGGTACTGTTATGTTAAAAGTCCCGTCAGAAGAGGTTACCTTTGAAGCAGTTACAAGTGTTTCAAAAGTTGGATCTTTAAACATTACTATTACTACTCCCGTAGAGGAATGGCCCGGTATTATTACTTTACCTTTAAGTGTTCCTTTTTTCCCTGTTACACCGGGATTATTATCTGAAGAATCCTTTCCGTCTGAAGGTAATCCCGAACTGTTCAGAGGATTGCTCCCCTGATTTCCGAGAGGAAATACTATGTCTGTACCGGGACTTACTGCCACAGGTTTCTCTCCTCCATAAGTGTAAAGTAAATCTCCTGCATCGGTCTGGCCGTTTCTGTTAACGTCTATCTGGGCCTGAATATAATATTTACCCGGCGGAAGAGCTACTTCAAAGGAGCCATCCCGGGACTGGATGACTATTCCTTTTATCATATAGTCCATTTTAGGATCATCAAAGAAGAACAGAACTACTATCCCCTGAGGATCGCCTCCGGGATAAATGACTTTTCCTTTGAGAGTTCCCATGTCTCCCATGTCTCCGTAACAGTGGATACAGGTTAACAGAAAGATAACTATTAATATAGATAATTTTTTCAATATATTTCCTCCTTTCACGCTTCACGACTCACGAAACACTAATTCCTCCAGCTTTTCGGATCCAGAGCATCTCTGAGACCATCTCCTACGAAATTAAAACCCAGTACTGTAATCATAATCAACAGTCCCGGGAAAAGGGTCATCCACGGCGCTATTCTTATGTATTCCTGTCCGTCTCTGAGCATACTTCCCCAGCTTGCCTGTGGCGGTTGAACTCCTATACCGATAAAACTCAATACTGATTCCGTAAGAATTGCTCCTGCTATACCGAGAGTGGACATGACTATAACAGGGGGCATGGCATTCGGCAGTATATGTTTTATTATAATCCTGGCGGATGATGCCCCCGCCGCCTTTGCCGATTGAACAAATAATTCTTCTTTTATGGCAAGAAACTGGCCCCTTACAAGCCTTGTTACACCTGCCCAGCTTGTAAGACCTATGACTATCATAATATTTAACATACTCGGTTCCACCATAACCTGTATTGTCAGTATAAAGAAAAAAGTGGGCAGACACAGCATTATATCTACAACTCTCATGATAACAGTATCTATAAACCCCCCGAAAAAACCTGATATACTTCCCAGGATTATTCCTATGGATACATAGATAAATACGGAAATAAAACCTACTGTAAGGGAAATCCGCGAACCGTAAAGAGCTCTGCTGAAATAGTCTCTTCCGTAATTATCTGTGCCGAATAAATGCTTGATACCGGGAGAATCCGGAATACCATTGTTATTCTCATCTATCCTGTCAGGATCATAAGGAGAAATGACAGGCGCGAAAATAGCAATAAAAAACATAATAGAAAGAATAATCAATCCTGCCAGAGCCAGTCTGTTTCGGATGATTTTTTTCCATATTTTGTAATTGATTGATTCTATTTTTGTATCTTCCATAAAGCCACTATTTCACTGATTTTACTGACCTGAGCATAAGCATGTAATAAAAGGTTTCCTTCCCGTCACGCGTTACGCGTCACGAGAGCATATATGTATTATTTATGCTCACCTCGGTAAAGATTAAAGTACCATTGATTATTCAACATAAATAACTAAAAATCCTTTATATAAAAGGCTTTTTCTGTTGAATAATATGTTGCGATTATGCTATAATACTATTTTAACGGTATAGAGGAGGGTAGTTTTATATTGATGAATAAAATATCAGTATTGCTTATTTTTTTTATTTTTTCCATATTTTTTTCTATAGCTGTAAGTGCCCGTAATAATTATATTGTTGTTTACGGCGATAAATTTTATTTGAAGCTTTTTGATTCAAATGGAACATGTTTGAAATGTTACCCTGTAGGACTGGGGTTGAATGGTATGGGTAAAACCAGAGAAGGTGACAGAAAGACTCCTGTGGGAGAATATAAAATAATCTGGAAAGCTTCAAGATTTGCCCAAAAAGACGGAGGCTACCTTATTCGGGATGGTAAAGCTTTTTGCGGCCCCGATAATATATTTACTACTGATCCTGATAAAGGTTATCCTGATGAGTCACTATGGACAGACGGTTATGGCGGAGAGAGGGCTGTTGTTATGTGTTTGAATTACCCGAATGACTCCGACAGAAGTAAAGGATATACAGGGGGATGTATAGAAATACATGCCACCCTCCTGGGAGGAATAGGAGAATATTCCTCTGCAGGATGTATCAGAATGTATCCTGACGATGCAAGAGAACTCTATAAGCTTGTTGATGTCGGCACGAAGGTTTTTATTAAGAACCTATCCGAAAAGTAATATTTATTGTACACCCTTCCGGGGGGTGAGGCTCTGGAGAAAAATATATACCGTATTAACAGTAATTTGTAAATTAAATAAATGTAATATCGCAGCAGTCTGTAATAACAGGTTGT
>JBEHWO010000406.1:0-5957 GCA_040217695.1 Vulcanimicrobiota bacterium
CAGCCGTATTGTCAAAATAGACGGACAGGGGCAATTTTTGAGTGCAAAATGTAATGACGGAGCACAGATTGGAGAACTTCATCAACCTATAGGACTTACTTTCGATCAGGAAGGAAATTTATTTGTTGCCGATTCTGGGAACCACAGAATACAGAAATTAAATTATGAAGGTTTGCAGAATAATACTGCCTATAATAAAATAGAAACAAAACAGCCGGGTATGATAATTACGCCTGATAATACATGGAATAAAAAATTCCCGTTACATAATGAAGGGCCGAATGCAGGAGAATTCACCACTCCATGGGGTGTGGCTCTTTCTCCTGCCGGTGATGTTATTATAGTGGATACCTGTAACCACAGGCTTCAGAAATTCAGCCCTGAAGGCGACTTTATAAAACAGTGGGGACAGGTTGGAAGCGACAGAGGCCAATTCCAGTTTCCCACATTTGCCGTAATAGATCAGTTTGGTTTTATTCTGGTTGCTGATACAGGTAACAACAGAATTCAAAAGTTCGACATGGAAGGAAATTTTAAAGCTCAATGGGGCAGTCCCGGATATGATAAGGGGCAGTTCAATCATCCTCACGGAATAGCTGTAAGCATGAATTCCGGTGATGTGTTCATAACAGATACGGAAAACAACAGAATTCAAAGATATTCTTACAGCGGTAGCTGGACTGTGTGGTGGCAGGAACATGTGTGGAAAAAGAAAACACCTGCTCCGGAAAATCCGTCTCCTGCCGCAAATCCTACAGAAGTTATTTTTTAAAATCATAAAAAAATCTTGAAAAATAATAAAATTATGATAAAATACTTGTCTGAGTATAAAAATCAAAAAAGCAAAGGAGGAGTATACCGGTAAAGAACCGGTGAAAAATTTTATAATGATGAAAAGAAGATATTTATTTACTTCGGAATCTGTAACAGAAGGTCATCCGGATAAAATGGCAGACCAGATTTCCGATGCCATTCTTGATGCCATACTGGAACAGGATCCTGAAGGAAGAGTTGCCTGTGAAACAGTGGTAAATACAGGGCTTGTTCATGTAGCAGGTGAAATTACAACCAAATGTTATATAGACATCAACAAGGTTGTAAGAGATACTATCCTTGGTATAGGTTATACAAAATCAGAATACGGAATTGATGGTGCAACCTGCGGTGTTACAGTATCAATTAACGAACAGTCCCCGGATATAGCAATGGGTGTGGACAAAGCTCTCGAAGCAAAAACAGGTGAAATGGAAAATAACACAGTTGAAGTTTTAGGAGCAGGCGACCAGGGTATGATGTTCGGATATGCCTGTGACGATACACCTGAACTGATGCCACTTCCTATCGCTCTTGCACAGCAGCTTACAAGAATGCTCACTGCAGTCAGGAAAAACGGTGAGATTCCCTATTTAAGACCTGACGGAAAATCTCAGGTTACAGTGGAATATCATGACGGTAAACCTGTCAGAGTGGATACGATTGTTATTGCAGCACAGCATGCCCCTGATATACCTCAGGAAGTAATACGCAACGATGTTGTAAGAAAAGTAATAAAAACTGTTATACCTGCTGATATGATGGATAGTAAAACCAGAATTTACGTCAACCCCACAGGCCGTTTCGCTATTGGAGGGCCACAGGGTGATGCAGGACTTACAGGCAGAAAAATAATAGTCGATACCTATGGCGGTATGGGCCGTCATGGAGGAGGATGCCTCTCAGGTAAAGATCCGACGAAAGTAGACAGATCCGGATGTTATGCCGCAAGATATGTGGCAAAAAATATAGTGGCAGCAGGACTTGCAGAAAGATGTGAAGTTCAGATAGCCTATGCAATAGGAGTCGCAAAACCTGTATCCATATATGTAGACACCTTTGGAACGGAAAAGATCGATCCAAACAAAATAACAGAACTGGTAGAAAAGGTATTCGATCTACGTCCCGGTGCAATCATAAATAATTTAAAACTGAGAAAGCCTATATACAGACAGCTCGCAGCAAGCGGTCATTTCGGAAGACCTGATTTGAATTTAACATGGGAAAAGATAGATAAAGCCGACAAACTCCGCACAATGGCAGGACTTTAATTCGTGATGCGTGATGCGTGACGCGTGACGCGTAATGATACGTTCTATCGGACAAAATAAAAAACCTTCTAGTAACAGGTACATCTGCTGATAGAAGGTTTTTTCTGCGCAGGTTGTTTTATCAGGACTTACGCAAAAAATACAGAAGAATCTGTCATTGCGAGCGAAGCGAAGCAATCCCATTATTACAACAGAAACTGTTGGGATTGCTTCGTCGCTCCGCTCCTCGCAATGACAAAATGCGTAACTCCTGTTTTATATTGTTTAAAGCGAATCCTTATAAGCAGAGAACTTTACTCACGACTCACGACTCACGACTCACTGAAATTATTTTTTGCAAATCTTCTAAATAATTTACTTTTTACATGTTATCAAGTATAATTTATAGTGACTTTCATGACCAATGAAGGATGAAAATATTCCTCGCGTGACGCGTCACGCGTCACGCGTCACGAACAAGGTGAATTATGGCAACCAATATAGGTCGTTATGAAATAATAGAAGAAATTGGCCGCGGAGGTATGGCAATAGTTTATAAAGGCAAAGATCCTATTCTGGAACGAGATGTGGCAGTAAAAGTTCTGCCTCCGAAACTTGCCCGCAGTAAAGAAGCTGTCACAAGATTTCTGCAGGAAGCAAAACTTGCATCCCGTCTTATACATCCAAATATAGTAAGTATTTATGATATAGGTGAAGAAAGTAACGGTGTTCCCTATATAGTTATGGAATACCTCGACGGAGAAACTACTCTATGGGATTATATGGAAAAAAAAGGAAAGCCTCTGGAGATAGAAGAAGGTATAACACTTATAACACCTGTATGTCAGGCTCTTGATTATGCCCACAGTCAGAATATTGTCCACAGAGATATAAAGCCTGAAAATATAATGATAACAAGATTAAATATCGTAAAAGTTATGGATTTCGGGCTGGCCTGTCTTGAAGGCGTTCATAATCTGACCATGGCAGGCGAAATATTCGGCACTCTTACCTATTTTTCTCCCGAACAGGCCCAGGGACTTCATGCAGACAGACGATCTGATATTTATTCGGTAGGTGTTATCCTGTATCAGATGCTCACACAGAAATTACCTTTCGAAGCAACAAGTATTCCTGTGCTGATCAAACAGCATATAGAATCCCGTCCTCCCAGCCCGTCACAGCATAATCCGGAAATACCAAAGAGGATTGAAAAAGCCATATTAAAAGCCCTTGAAAAAAATCCCGATGAAAGATTTCAAACTGCAGGAGAATTTTTAGATGAACTACTGGGAAGAGATACGGCAGGGGCGGATAAAGGCAATTATGCTTCTCAATGGGATGCTTTTGCCCAGTCAAAATTAAGACAGGAACAGCAACTTCAGAAAAGAATGTCTGAACATGAAATTCTTTTTGAAAAACAGGACAGTAAATGGTGGTTCGAACAGATAGAGTTCGATGATGACGAAGAAAAAGTAAAAAGTGATGAAAAGCTCTGTCCGAAATGTAAATATGAAAATGCTGAAAAAGAAGAATACTGTCTTGCATGCGGAGAAAAGTTACCGGGAAAAAACAAAGAAAAAAAATCTAAAAAACCGGAAGAGAAAAAAGCGGCTAAAAAACCGGAAGAGAAAAAGCCTGTTGAAAAACCTGTAGAAGTGCCATCTTACGCATCTCCTGTAGTAACTGTTCCGAAGCCTGCTCCTCCCAAAGCTCCGCCGAAGGATGCCCATGCTCATTTAAAAAAAGGTAATGAATTACTGGAAGAAGGCAAAATGGATCTTGCCATCACCGAGTATGACCGGGCTCTTGAGATAAATCCGAAATTGACTGAAGCCTATTTCAAACTGGCTCTTATTTATACGAGACAGGGAAAACTTGATAATGCCATAAAATGTTACAACGATATTTTAAAGCATGATTACGGAAACAGATCTGCCCTGAGAGAACTGGGCGTTATTTATGCGACCATGCAAAAGGTAGATATGGCTCTGGAAAAGCTTGAACAGGCAATGGAAAAAGGTGAGCAGGACTTTGAGATGTTTTCTCTTATGGCAGATCTGTATGTGGAAAAGAAAGAATTTACAAAGGCTATACTCACATTAAAAAAAGCCCAGGTAATGGAACCGGATAATATTCAACTCTGCCTGGATCTGGGAGATCTTTATGCGAAACAGGGTTATACGGGAGATGCAATAGGACAGTATAACAGGATTATTTTAAAAAATCCCGAAGACTGCAAAGCATGGAATGCTCTGGCATTTCTTTATCTTCAACTGGAAAAAAATGATGATGCCATACGATGTTTCGAAAAGAGTTTCGAATACGGGAACGATGACCCGAAGGCTCACAGTGAACTGGGTTATCTTTATTTTAAAAATAAAAAATATAATTTTGCAGAAAAAGAATATGAAGAATCCATATTTCTGGATCCAAATAATGTTATTTCCCATTACAGACTTGCTTCTCTTTATTTTTTACTGGAAAAATATGACTTTGCCCTTGAAGAATACAAAAGGGTTATACAATTAGACTGTAACCATGCAGAAGCTCATGGAAAACTTGGCATGATTTATTATAAAAAAAGTATGATAGATGCCGCCATATCCGAACTGGAAGCAGCCTTTTCCCTGAATTACAATGACTCTGACTGTCACAGTATACTCGGTCATTTATATGTAAAAAAGAACAGAATTGCCGAGAGTCTGAGGCATTTTCAGTCAGCAGTTCTGACAGACCCGCTGAATCCTAAAAAACGCAAAGATCTGGGAATGACATGTATATTTTTAAACCAGTATGGCCCTGCCATAGAAGAATTAAGAAAGGTCATAAGACTTGGCACAGATGGCCCTGATATAAGGAGAGCCATGGGAGTTGCCCTTGAAGCACAGGGAAATATCGGAGAAGCCATAAAAGAACTGGGGAAAGCCATAGAGATGGATCCCAATTCTGCTCTTAATTATAATTTACGGGGAAAAGCCTATGCCCAGCAGGGTATGACCAATCTGGCCATAAGAGAATATGAAAAATCTATCAGTCTGGAGCAAAACAACCAGCTTGCCTATAGCTATCTCGGCAAAGCCTATCTACAGAAAGGCCTTTATCAGGAATCTCTCGGCGCTTTTGAAAAGGTCATTAATATTGCCAAACAGAACGGAACAAACGATCCTTCCCTCCTTGCAGATACTTACTGTGATATGGGGACAATTTATATTAAATTGAAAAATATAAATCATGCTTTTAAATATTTCGAAGAAGCTCTCAGGGCTGATCTGAAAATGGCCGAAGCAAACAGAGGTATAGGAGAATGTTATTTGATTATGGACAATCTGGATTATGCTACCAGATATCTTGAAAGAGCCGTAATGTATGACCCTAAAAATGCCCGCGGATTTGCAATACTGGGACAGGTTTACGAAAAAGCAAAAAAACTTAATATGGCAATACAGGCCTATAAAAAAGCAATTTTCCTTGCTCCCCGGGAAGGTGAATATTATTTCCTCCTGGGAAGTCTCTACTTCAAATTCGGGAAACCGGATGTAGCACAGCAGGAACTGATAAAATCCCTCCGGTATAATAAAAACCAGCCTGAAGCAGAATGGTATCTGGGACAGATATATATGCTGGAAAATAAATATACCGACGGAATAGAACATATTGAAACAGCCATAAATCTTAACAGAGATGAATTAAAATATTATAAATCTTTTCTGGAAGTCTGTTACAGAGGAGATGTGATGGAACATGCCATGACAAAACTTGAAGAGTATATAGCAGGCACAGAAAATCCCATTATAAAAACAGAACTTCTGGAATATATGAAAAAATTAAAGAAAAAAACAGAGGAAAAGAAAAAAACAGGAATTTCCAGGGTATTATCGTCTCTTGGTTTTA
>JBEHWO010000407.1:0-5953 GCA_040217695.1 Vulcanimicrobiota bacterium
CGCATTTTGTCATTGCGAGGAGCGGAGCGACGAAGCAATCCCAACAATTTCTGTTGTAATAATGGGATTGCTTCGCTTCGCTCGCAATGACTGATTCTTCTGTATTTTTTGCGTAAGTCCTGTTACATTTTTAAGGATTACAAGAAAAACAACTCCGGCAAATTGTTGGAAAAATCAGTCTCCTCGCGTCACGCGTCACGATGAATAAGATTATGGTTACTAATTTATCTGTTATGGTACAGAGTAACATCACCTGTCTTATTTGATCCGTAACCCTGATTCTTCCGGCAGATAAATGGAAGAATGAGATTTAGCATAAATTTCCATTGCTTCTCTCAGGGTCATATTGCTGTTAATAATTTTTCCCTTCGTGAATACTATATAGCCTGAAAATCCGCTTGCCAGTTTATCATCTACTGCTACTGTGTATATAGTTTCTCTGTTCATTGCTTTATTCCCGATATAAATATCATTTACTCTGTTTCCTGCCGGTCTGGAAGGAGAAAATGTTCCTTTTAATCCGGAAACCTGCAAAAAATCACTGGTTTCATCGGGATAAATTCCGACACTTCTTTCCATAATATCTTTTATCTGTGAGCCTTTGAGCTCCATAACTACTATTCTGTCGTCAGGATAGTAAAAGAGGTTTGTAAGTGATGATATATCAGAGGTTCCTTTATAAAGCGATCCTTTTATGGAACTGCTGCATATCATAGCCACATCGACACCTGTAACCTCTCTCATAGAGCCTGTTAAAAAACTTCCCATAGTGGTCTGTGACGTAAAGCCATTGTTGTTATCCAGGTTTACGGTAACATAAATATTGGCACCACATACGAAACTGCCAAGACTGATAAAGAGCAGCGCAAATATAAGATATTTCATTTTAATCATCAACCTTTTCATTTTATAGCAGTAACCTTTTTAGATTCTTGATTTTTAAGTCTTCTATGGTATTTAAGAAAATTATATATGAAACTGTTAATTTCTCCGTCCATAACGGCGGTAGAATTACTTGTCTGGTAGAGACTTCTATGGTCTTTTACCATATTATATGGATGAAATACATAGGATCTTATCTGGCTGCCCCATGCAATATCCATATGTTCCCCTCTTATATTATCAAGTTTTTCTCTCTGTCTGTTTTTTTCCAGTTCAAAAAGTTTGGAATGAAGTATTTTTAAAGCAGTCATCCTGTTGGAATGCTGTGACCGCTCATTCTGGCACTGGACAATCACTCCTGTTGGTATATGTTTTATCCTTACTGCAGAATCTGTCTTGTTCACATGCTGGCCACCTGCTCCGCTGGCACGAAAGGTCTCTACTACAAGATCTTCCGCTTTAATATTAACGTCTATAGTGTCATCTATTTCCGGTATTACATCTACAGATGCAAAGGAAGTATGACGCCTGCTGGCGGAATCAAAAGGTGACAGACGAACCAGTCTGTGAACGCCTTTCTCTGATTTTAAATAACCATAGGCGTGTCTTCCTGAAACTATAAAGGTTACACTTTTTACTCCCGCCACTTCACCGGGTGATCTGTCTACAATCTTTGTAGAAAAAGAATTTCTTTCTGCCCATCTTAAATACATTCTGAGCAGCATTTCAGCCCAGTCCTGGGACTCGGTACCTCCTGCACCTGCCTGTATGTAAAGAATAGCACTGCTTTCATCATATTCTTCATCAAGAAGGGCTGATAACTCCAGCTTTTCCAGCTCTCCGTCTATTTCTGCCAGTTCTTTTCCCAGTTCTTTTTTAAAAGATTCGTCTTCTATATCTATAATCTTTAAATATTCAGTTACATCGTTGATTCTTTCTTTCAGGGTGTTCCACCGTTTGATTTCATCTTTTATATTATTAAATTTTTGACTGACACTTTTTGCCCTTTCCGGCTCTTCCCAGAAATCCGATGCAGACATGGCCTGTTCCAGAATAATGACTTCTTCTCTTTTTGCAGGCAGGTCAAAGATACACCTCTATATCGCCTATTCTTGTTTCAAGGCTTTCTACTGCCTGTTCATTCAGTTCTAACATGACAATCACTCTCCTCTATGTTTATATTGCAATTATAATGCCATTTTTAATTAAATCGTGATGCGTGATGCGTGTTACCGGTACCGGGCGACCACAGGGGGTCGCTTTTCACGACTCACGACTCACTGTTTCACCGCTTCTTTTCCTATACAGCATTTTTTATATTTTTTCCCGCTACCGCAGGGACAGGGATCATTTCTTCCTATTTTCTGGCCTCTTTTTACAGTGCGTACTGCAGTTCCTTCATCTCTGTTTGTTCCCGATATGACAAAAACCTTCTCATGTTTCTTGGTGCCTGCATCGGAAACAGGTTTTGCCCTTATGATAAATCTTACAGTGTCTTCCTGGATATTCTGCATCATTTCCTGGAATGTTTCGAAGGCTTCAATTTCATATTCCACTCGAGGATCTCTTCCTCCGTAGCCTCTCAGGCCTATACCGTCTCTCAAATTATCCATGACATCAAGATGATCTATCCATTTTGTATCTATCATCTTGAGGAGTATTATCTGTTCAAGCCTTTTCAGTGCTTCTTCACCGAACTCCGTTTCTTTGCTCTTATAAGCTCCGACTGCCATATCAAGGAAAAAGTCTTTTATTTCCGACGATTTCATTCCGTCTAAAGCAGATAACGGAATGTCATCTGTCAGCAGAAAGAATTCTGCTACAGTGTCAATAAGCCCCTGCAGATCCCATTCTTCTCTGTTCATATCAGGGTTTGCATAAATGTCTATCCTGCTCTGAATAATGACTTCTATCATCTTTATTATATGAGGTGTCAGATCTTCTCCCTGGAGTACCTTCAATCTTTCTCCGTATATAACTTCACGCTGCTGATTCATTACTTCATCATATTCAAGAACATTTTTTCTTATGCTGAAATGATGGGCTTCTACTCTTGCCTGAGCCGCTTCTATCTGTTTGCTTATAATGGAATGTTCTATAGGTATAGAATCATCATAACCGAGTTTTTCCATATATCCCTGAATTTTATCGGAACCGAAGAGCCTCATAAGCTCATCTTCCAGTGCTATATAAAATCTTGAACTTCCCGGATCTCCCTGCCTGCCCGATCTTCCTCTGAGCTGATTGTCAATTCTTCTTGACTCATGACGTTCTGTTCCTATTATATGGAGTCCTCCGAGCTTTACGACTTCTTCATGTTCTTTATCGCATATTTCTTTCCATTTCCTGTAAAATTCGTCATAATTCTTTTCTTCCTGTTCTGACGTATTAAACTCTGCAGTTGCAAGTTTTGCCGGATCTCCTCCCAGGATTATGTCGGTTCCTCTTCCTGCCATATTGGTAGAAATAGTTACTGTCCCTTTTCTTCCTGCCTGTGATATGATTTCTGCTTCCTGTTCATGGTATTTAGCGTTAAGCACATTGTGAGTAACTTTTTCTTTTTTAAGCATTTTACTTAATATTTCCGACATTTCTACAGATCTTGTTCCTACCAGGGATGGAGCGCCTTTACTATGGAGTTCTTTTATTTCTTCAACGATAGCTTTAAGTTTTGCTTCTTCACTTTTATAAATAACATCGGGGTGATCTTTTCTTACCATAGGCATATTGGGTGGTATAACCACAACGTCCATACCGTAGATTTTTCTGAATTCCTCTTCTTCTGTAGCGGCAGTTCCTGTCATACCTCCGAGTTTTTCATAAAGGCGGAAAAAATTCTGAAAAGTTATTGTAGCAAGTGTTTGATCCTCACTTCTTATCTTTACATTTTCTTTTGCTTCTATAGCCTGATGAAGTCCGTCACTGTAGCGCCTTCCGAACATTAATCTGCCGGTAAATTCATCTACTATAACGACTTCTCCGTCTTTCAGGAGATAATGGACATCTTTTTTAAACAATTCCTTTGCTTTAAGCGCCTGAGTCAATTGATGTGTCAGTTCAATGTTTTCATTATCATAGAGATTACGAATACCTATCAGGTTTTCTGCCCTGATAACTCCTTCTTCGGTAAGGGGAACGGAATGAGCTTTTTCGTCAACCGTATAATCTTTATCTTTCTCAAGGGATTTTACGATACGGGCAAATCTTGTATATTCATCTGTTGCTTTTGTTCCACGGCCTGATATGATAAGTGGAGTTCTTGCTTCATCTATTAAAATATTATCCACTTCATCTATAATTGCAAAATGCAGATCTCTGTGAACCCTGTCTTCCATATCATATACCATATTATCTCTCAGGTAATCGAATCCTATTTCATTGTTTGTTACATATATGACATCACGGCTGTATACTTCTTTTCTTTCTTTCGGTTCCATAGAATGCTGGATAACACCTGCGGTAAGTCCCAGGAATCTGTATATGGGACCCATCCATTCACTGTCACGTTTTGCCAGATAGTCGTTTACCGTAACCAGATGGACTCCTCTGCCTGTGAGGGCATTTAAATAGATTGGTGCAGTGGCAACAAGGGTTTTACCTTCTCCGGTTTTCATTTCTGCTATACGGCCCTGATGAAGAACAATACCGCCCATGAGCTGTACATCATACTGTCTCAATCCTATAACCCTTGATGATGCCTCTCTTACTACTGCAAATGCTTCAGGCAATATTTTGTCGAGACTTTCTCCTCTTTCAAGTCTGTTACGAAATTCTCCTGTTTTTCCTTTCAGTTCTTCATCACTTAATTTTCTTATGTCATCTTCGAAAGAATTTATAACATCTGATATCTTTCTGAGTTTTTTTACCTCTTTTTTATTCGGATCCCAGATCATTTTAAGTAACATTCCAAGCATAAACATACCTTCTTTATCGGGTGAGAGGTGATAAAATACGTGATGAGTGATGCGTGATGCGTAATGCGTGAGATGTGAGACGTAATTTTATACAATCACTATTCACTGCTCACCACTCACTATTAAAATTTTAGTGGAGAGATTTTTCTCTCCACTAATTATAGCACTTTAACGGCCAAGAAAAAGTAATCTCTTTAACTAGAATTCGGGTTCTACAAGACCGTAGTTACCGTCTTTTCTTTTGTAAATGACATGAACTCTTTCTTTTTGAGCATTTAAATAAACAAAGAAATTAAACTGTAACAGTTCAAGCTGCATTGCTGCTTCTTCATCTGACATAGGTTTTATGGCAAAACGATTTGTTTTAACAATTTTACCGACAACCACTTCTTCTTCCTCTTCAAATTCTCCCGGTTCTTCTGTAGTAGTTTCAGATGAGACTGCTTCCATTGCTGCTGACTGTCTTTTTCTGCTCATTTTTTCTTTGAATTTTTTCAACTGACGCATCAGGTCATCCACTACTCCGTCTACAGAGGCATATAGATCTATATTTCTCTGTTCACCTCTTATTATATTACCATCAGCATCAATTAAAACTTTCGCTACATACTGGGTTCCTTCCGTATCAAACGTAACTTCTATAGAACGGATATAATCAAAATGTCTATCAAGTTTTTGAAATCTCTTTTCCGTGTAACTTTTTAGAGCATCTGTTACTGGGAACTTCCTCCCTTTAAAAGTAAGCTGCATCTAACCCACTCCTTCAGAAAATATTATTATCTTACAATAAATTCGGCGATGTAAAGTAAATTCCTTCTATAAAAAATTCCCTGTAAAATAATACTTTAATTTTTAGAAGGATTTATAATTCCAATCTTGAATTTACAAGACTTGATCATAATAATTTAACTGATTAACCGGTCAGTTAAATTATTATGAAAAATATAATCCTCGCGTTACGCGTTACGAATTAAAAAATTGAGGAATTGTTTTTATGAGATATGCCGTAATAAGTGATATTCATTCCAATATAGATGCTCTGGAAAAAGTTTTGAAAAAAATTGAAGACGATAATATTGACAGGATATTGTGTCTCGGAGATATAGTCGGATATGGTGCCAATCCAAATGAGTGTGTTGAACGGGTAAGGGAAAATT
>JBEHWO010000408.1:0-5951 GCA_040217695.1 Vulcanimicrobiota bacterium
TAAGAAAAATCCTGTTTTTTCACTATTCACTTTTCACTAACAACCATGACCGGTTCGGTCACAACGAAGTATGAGAATTGGTTCCTCCCGTCACGCGTTACGCGTTACGCGTTACGATTCTCATATAAATTAATAGATTTACAAAATTAAGTACAATTTCCAGTAAAAGTGAAACTGCCTGTCGTAAAAAACACTATCTTTCACCTGTCACTTATGATTGTAATGTTGCATTTTTTCTGTTATAATATAACAATTAAATCTGTAATATATTACAGGGGAACGGGGTTATTATTTCAGGCCATGTCAGAATGTAACAGGATAGAAAAATTGCTAGATTTACTTGAAGAAAGTTTTTCCATACATTCTACCCTTAAAACGGATGTTTTACTTCATAATATTATGGAAGCTGCTACAAGAATCATGAAATCAGAGGCAAGTTCTCTTATGCTTCTCGATGAGGAAACAGATGAACTGGTTTTTGAAGTTGCCCTTGGTGAAAAAAAAGAACTGCTGAGTAAAATTCGTATTAAAAACGGTGATGGTATAGCAGGACAGGTCGCAAAATCAGGTGTTCCAATTCTTGTAAACGATGTTTCTTCAGATATCCGTTTCTCGCCCCAAATAGATGAACTTACCGGATTTAAAACAAGATCCGTAATATGTGCTCCATTGAAAGCAGACGGTAAAATCATAGGTGTGGCAGAAGTACTGAACAGGGAAGAAGGAAAAACTTTCGCAGAAGAAGATGTCAGATTGTTTACTGTTTTTTCCCGACTTGCTGCTCTATCTATTCAGAACAGCAGGATATATAATAATTTACAGGAACTTATGATTAAAGAGACACAGAACCAGTTTAACAGACTTGAAGTAATGAGCCATATCTCGGGTGTAACACTCAGCGTGATGGATTTCAGTAATCTTCTCAAGGTTATGCTTGAAATAGTTATACAATCCCTGGACCTTGAAGCAGGGGTTATATATTTACTGTCTGAAAAAAATAGTGATATATTTCCTGTAGTTTTTAGAGGCTTTTATGAAGGTACACTTTTGAAAAAGCAAAAATTGAATATAAGTGAACAAATAGTTCGTGAAGTTATAGTAACTCAGAAGCCTTTAAGAATGGAAGGTTATACGGAGAAGAAGGCAGATGAAGAGATAAGTGAAGAAACTCATGTTATTGTGGGAGTCCCCATGAAGGTAAAAGAGAAAATTACAGGTTCAATCGTTGTTTTCAGTAAAAAAGGACATGATATTCAGCAGCAGGATATAGATTTTTTAAAGACTTTTGCCAGAGATGCAGCTTCTTCTCTTGAAAAAGTAGATATTCAGCAACTTTTTGGTAAATTGAAAAATAAATCCGAGTCTTATAAAAAAGCAACCTTTGAACATATTTCTCTGAAAGACAATGCAGAAATATACCAGTTAGAAACACTTTCAGAATATATTTCCGAAGCTATTCTCATAACGGATCAGGATTTTAATATTCAACTTGTGAATAAAAAAGCAGAATCTATTTTTTCTATGGCAGGAGAAAGCATGACAGGCAAAAATATTATGGATTTCCCTGCTCTTTCTCTCAGAGACAGAATAAAGGAAATTAAATCAGGATTTCTTTCCAGCAAAGAATTGAAAAAAGAGACTTTTATTGAAAAATTGCAGGAGAATAAAAATTTTAATACCACTGTATTACCCGTTTATGATCCCTGTCTGAATCTCAGGGGACTTATAATAGTTATGTCAGAAAGTTTGTCTGTTTAATATTGTATTTGACTGCTTTGATTGTTTTAAGGTAATCCTCGCGTCACGTGTTACGCGTCACGCGTCACTATAATAAAAAAAGGAGTAATTTATGTTAAAGAAAAATTCAGTTAAACAGTTTTTTTTCTTCCTTGTTATTTTTATTTTATCCTTCTCCTGTTGCAATGTAACCTTCGGTGAAGATGCACAGGAACATAATAAACTGGGTATGGACTATCTTAATAAACAGGAATATGACCTTGCCCTTAAAGAATTCAACCTTGCCATTAAGATTGACCCGAATTATGCAGAAGCTATAAAAAACAGAGGTAATGTATATTTTTTCCAGAATAAATTCGAAGCAGCCCTTAAAGAATATTTAAAAGCAATTTCCGTAGATCCCGGTTACTGGAATGCCTATAATAATGCTGCCAATGCATACTGGGAACTTGAAAAGGTTCAGGATGCGCTGGATTATTATGATAAGGCTATAAAAGCCAATCCGTCTGCATTATTACCATACTGGAATGCCGGTAATAAATACCTCGATCTGAAACAATATGACAGTGCAGTAAAATATTTTCAGAAAGGTATTTCTGTAGATCCGAAAAATGCCGAACTTCATACCTATCTGGGCTATGCCCTTTATAAAATGGAAAAAACTGAAGATGCACTCACCCACCTGAATAAAGCTATATCTCTTAATCCTGACGACAGTCTGCCCTATTATGACCTGGCAGGTATATATTATGATAAGGCTATTGTTATAAATAAACGATATGTCGAATCCACTACCAATACCGATGCAGATAAAAAGAATGCAGAAAAAGCTTTTAATTTATATCAGGAAGCGGAAAAGAATTTTTCAAAAGCTGTTGAACTGGAACCTGATAACCCTGCATACAGATATCGTCTGGGCCTCACATATTTTGCCCTTGTAGAAGACGAAAAAGCTCTTGAGCAATATCAAAAAGGTATAGAACTCGCAAGAGATCAGGGGAAAAGTGAACTGGTAAAACTTATGCAGGATCAAATAAAAAAGATACAGGAACTTAAAGAAAAACGTGAAGGGGGAAAAAATAAATAAATATGCCAGTAAAGGTTTTTGCGTTAATTATTTTGTGTTTTTTATTCAGTACTGTTATATGTGTTGCAGAAGATACTAAAGGAGAGTTTTTCTACAGTGATCCCTATATAATGTATTCAGTGAGAAAAGCTCTCTATGAAGATATGTCTGCAGGCAGATTTGAACTGCCAGTTACATCGGATGCAGGCACAGTTACCATCTCGGGAGAGGCAGACAGTGAAGAAACAGCTAAAATAGCTGAAGATATAGCAATTAAAGTTTCAGGAGTAAAAAAAGTAAATAATACTATTGTAATTAATCCTTCTCTTAAAACAAAACCATTTCTGAAAAAAGATAAGGAAATAAACGATGAAGTGGCAAAAAAACTTTCTACCGTAAAAAGAGTAAAAGCCTATAAACTTGATACGGTTACAATAGGGGGAAGGGTTACTATAAAAGGCAGAGTGGATAGTCTGGATGCAGAGATTGCATCTCTGGAAATAGCCAGATCAGTAGAAGGGGTTACTTCCGTAAGGAGTAAAATTGAAGTCGATTCCGGAGTAAATGACGGTTATACCTTTGTTGCGACAAAGCTGTTGATGGTGGCAGACCCCAGGATTAACGGTTTTGGTATCCATATAGATGTAGAAGATGGCATTATAATATTAAGAGGTAATGTTGACAGTGAAGATACAAGACAGATTGCTATAAATAAGGCCAGAGGCATAGCAGGTTCAAAAGGTGTTATAAGTTATCTTGAAGTAAATGAAACAGTGACATTAGATAAACCTGATGTATCGGATACTACTCTTACGGCACAGGTAGAGGAACTTCTTAACGGAGATAAAGATTTATCTAAATATAATATAAAAGTATCCTGTACCAATGGAATAATTACACTTTCCGGCACTGTTGACAGCCGGGATATTGTACTTTCTGCTGTTGAAAAAGTCAGCACTGTTCCCGGTGTAAGAGCGGTTAAAAGTGAACTTGAGATAAAATCATGAGTGATACTATAGAATTAAGTATTGTTATTCCTGCTTATAATGAAGCGAACAGGATTGGCATTACACTGGAAAAGATGTCCCTTTATCTGTCGGGTAAACCTTTTTCTTATGAAATAATAGTTGTAGATGACGGCAGCTCCGACATTACTGCATCCGTTCTGGAAGGTTATAAGAATAAAATTCCTCAATTATCAATTATTCGGAATGATCCTAACAGAGGTAAAGGATACAGCGTAAAAAAAGGTATATTACAGGCAAAGGGACGATATATAATTTTTTCCGATGCAGATATGTCTACTCCCATAGAGGAAACAGATAAATTTATGTCTGCTTTTCAGGAAGGTATTGCTCTTGCCATAGGCTCCAGACATGTCGCAGGGGCGGACATAAAGGTGAAGCAGCCCTTATATCGTCATCTAATGGGTCGTTTTTTTAATCTCTTTGTGAGAATGATAGCTCTCCCTTCCATACATGATTCGCAATGTGGTTTTAAAGGTTTCAGCAGGGAATGTGCTTTCTGTGTGTTTCAAAATATAAATACCTTTGGATACAGTTTTGATGTAGAAGTTATATATCTGGCCCATAAGTTCGGATTTAAGCTGAAGGAAATACCTGTTGTATGGATTGACAGCCCGAGCAGCAGAATTAATCCTCTTACCGATCCTTTAAAAATGTTTGTTGACGTAATCAAGATCAGATGGAAACATAGAAATACGAATTTTGTAAGAGGAAGATCTCATGGAAACGGGATCGTAACGCGTAACGCGTGACGCGTTAAGCGTTACGAATCATAATTGGCGGAATATTTACCGTTATCAGTATTTAGAAAAGTGGCTGTTGACAAATAAGGAAATGATCAGGGAATTTTTTGAAATTTTATTTGTTTCTATTGAAAATTCAGTCTATAATCTGATTCAGAAGGTAAAAGAGTTTTTTTTGTTTTTCCCTGATATGAGATTTTTGTTCCTGGATATTTTCCTGTATTTCCTCTATCTTTTTTCTCCTCCTTTTCGTCTCAGAAAGTCTGAAGGACATGAACTTCCTGTTACTTTTGATGAGTTGACTTACGGAGAAACCTATTATTTCACAGCCAGAGATATATTGAAAAAAGTAAAATTCACCTCTGATGATCTGTTTATAGATGTAGGGAGCGGAAGAGGAAAGATGGTTTTTTTTGTATCTATGTATTTCCATGCCCGTGCTACCGGTATAGATATTCTTCCTACGTTTATCAACAGGAGCAATTATCTGTCAGAGAAATTAAAGCTCGACCATACAAAATTCGTCCTATCTGATGGCAGAAATTTTGATTTTTCCTCGGGAACGGTTATTTATCTTGCCGGTACATGCTTTTCAGATTCCTCTGTTTCTCTGTTATTGAAATCCCTTCAGACCGCACCTGAAGGGGCAAAGATAATAACCCTGTCTTATCCTCTGGAGGCAGATTATTTAAAATTAATTTCAAAAGAAATAAAATATTTTTCCTGGGGAAAGAGTACGGTTTTTATTCACGAAAAAATAAATTAAGTGGCTGTAAGAAAATAACTCTGGCAAATTATGGTTTTTCTCCTCGCGTTACGCGTTACGCGTCAAGATTGTAAATATGATAAGGTTATTTTTTTACAACCCCTAAGTGAAAGGTGAAAAGTGAGTAGTGAGTGGTGAACACGCATTACGCATCACACGTTACGAATTTATGAAAATAAAAAAATTATATGGTATAAAAGGAGCAAGAGAAGCAACAGGAGTCGCAGTTATAGTGGACATATTCCGTGCCGCCACGACTGCTTCCTGCATACTGGCAGGAGGAGCTAAATATATAATCCCTGTATCTACAGAAGAAGAAGCTTTTTCCTTAAAAAAAGAAAATCCATGTTATTTACTCGCAGGTGAAGAAGGCGGTTATAAGATAAAAGGTTTTGATTACGGTAATTCTCCTTATGAGATTTCTAAATCTGACATGAAAGATAAAATCATTGTTCACAGAACCACACAGGGTACCCAGGGGTTATTGAATGCAGTTTCTGCAGATACTGTCATATTTGGTTCCTTTACAACGGTTTCATCTGTAAAAGATTATATAAAAAATATATCACCTTCAGAGGTTTCTATTGTTGCTATGGACGGCCCGGAAAGTGAAG
>JBEHWO010000409.1:0-5950 GCA_040217695.1 Vulcanimicrobiota bacterium
CTATGGTCTCATGAAACTCTTGAAGCTATATGCAGACTGATAAAAGAATTCGATAATATTTTTTATGAACTTTTTTGCGGAGGCAAACCTTATGATAGAAACTATTATGCCGTAATAAAAATAATAACTTCTCTCTTCAGGAAGAATTTTACTTCACAGATCAAGGAATTGCTTGATACAATCAAATATTATATAGAACCTGAATATAATGTGTTAATAGAGAGAATAGAAAAAAATCTTACCGATAGATTCTGGCAGAAAAACCTTAAAATTTTAATAGAGGATTCTACATGCCCTGATCTTCAGTTCGGAGCGATTCAGATACTATCGGGAGAAAATAATTTTGCTCTTCTTAAACCTGCTTTTAAATCACCTCATCCTGTAATAATGAATATTCTGGGAGAGGGACTTTATAATATATTTGTCTCTCTTCTGAGTAACGGCAATAATATTAAAATTATAGAATATCTGCGTATAATGGCCTATGAAGGTTCTCCCTGGAAACTATACAATGAAATTATTTCCAGGAAATTTCCCTGGCCTTCATGGTTTCTTACACTGGTAAAAAGTTTTTCTGAGTGTTCAAGGGATAGAGAAGATTTAAGAAAGTCTGACAGCAAAATTTTTCAGATTCTTAAAACTATTACTTCTATAAAAGAAGATAAGGTAAAGAAAAGTATTTTCTGCCGTACCTGCCACGACCTGCTTTCTCTGTCAGGCAGCCTTTCTATAAGTACCCTGCATGCGGAAATGGAACGGATAAATTTTAAATTCGACGAACTGACTGTGGGTATGCCTTCTGAACATAAAAAAGAGTTTTTGCATGATCTTTCCGGTCATATGGATAGTATGAAGAAGAAACTGAAAAACTGTCTTTTACCGAATCAAAACTTTTCCCTTACCATGCAGGAAGAAAATCTCATGAATTTTATGGGAGAAGTAGATTATCTGGCAAATTTAATTCAGAAAAAGAGCTTTTATTTTTTCGATCCCCTCATAGCGCTGGCTCTGGAGAAAATTTTTCATAATTTGCTTCATATGATTGAAAAAACCGTTAAATTATTTCAGGATTTAAGAAAAGAAGTTGAACGACGGGATCTGATCTTTATATATACTCAATATCTGAGGCTTAAAGAAAGTAAACTTCTGGACAGCAATATATGGAAAAATATAAAGTCAGTACTTCAAAAAGAAGTTGCGGAAATTATCTTTACCGTGGCAAAAGTGCCTGAAAAATATGAAATAGTTCACTTTTTAAAGGATTTATATGAAGATTCATCTGAAGAAAGTGCTTTTATCAATATGTTCTGCAGAATATTATTCGTGGAAGACGTAAAATCTCTCAGGGTTCTGGCCTCTGTTTTTGCAGAATATTTTATAAAACTCTACAAAAAAGATGATTTTCAGGCAATAATAGATCTTGTCATAAAAATGATCGAACATGGCGGAAGAAATGAGATTTTTTCCTTTATAAAAGAGGAATTTATCAAAAGAAAAGCTACCGATATGCTTATTTCCCTTTTAGATTCCTATATTTATGTACTGAAAAAATTACCTGCTCCGGAGCAGATATATATGTTTACTCAGAAACTGAAGGACTGGAAAAATAAACATGCCGTAAATTTTGCCCGAATTGAAGCCTATATGGTGCTTCTGGAACTGGCAAGAAGTACAGACAATTTAAACAGTCTCTCGGAAAAACTTCATGAATTGCAGGAAAGAGGAAAACTCTTCCATGCCCTGTACAGTGCTTTTGAGACCAACGGTTTTTCCCTGGTTGAAAGTAAATATGCGTCCAGATCCTTTCATTATAATGCAGAACTGGATAAAGAGAGACAGAAAAATGAACATATGTGCCTGAAAATAGTTTCTTATATAGATGAATTAAGAAGTGAGATAGATTATTTTCTGGGCTGTACCTTCGCGCAGATAGAGGACAGAATAGGTCATCTGAAAAACTCCATTCGTTCTGTTGAGAATATAAAGCTGTTAACAGATGATTTTATATTAGATCCTTTATTAAAACATATAATTGTCGATCTCTTTGCAGGAAAGTTATGCAGGGGAAAAGAAGAGGAAATAGAACCGGACGATACATTCAGCCTTGTCAAGCTTCTGGACAGGTGGCAGGAAGTCTTGAATCTCATAAAGACTGATAAAATAGAAGATTTAACAGAAAAGATTTACTATAGAAAAGATCTCTGTAATTATTTACAGCTTCTTTCAGGAAAAGAAAAAAATATATTCCGTTTTAAAGAAATAAGAGATTTTATAGTGTCCCGTTATTACGGCAGATATGATTTTGACAGAGCTTTTTATATAAGGTATATAGATAGGAGTCATAAAGACAGCCTGGGATTGTCCTGCACACCTCCTTCACCTTTCAGCGATAAGAAGGTTACGGGAAATAAATTCGGAGTCTTTACTTCTGTAATCACGGTAATATTCTTTATATGTTTTTTATTACCCCCTTTAACGGGTCTTTATGATCAGGGCCTCGGAAATCTGGTATTGAAATATTTATTTTCCTGTTCTCTCTATGGTTCTTTGAGCTTCATGGTTTTATATTATATATTATATGTATTTAAGAAGATTAATTTTCCCGATATAGAATTTTTACTTCCCGCCATAGCAGGTAAAGTGGCAGTCTGTGCCATATTACTTGTAATAACCGGAGGAGGCTTCGGCTCAATTATTAAAATTCAGGATAATTTATATTTTCTTATGCTTATTTTTTCTATTGGCCTTTCATTGTTTTATTTAACAATTGATGTGTCAAACAGAAAAAACAGATCACCTCTGGAAAAATTGCAGCCTCTTTCTGTAATATCAGGCGCTGTTCCCGTATTATTACTTACCCTTACTTATTCTTTTATTATATCTATTATATTTTCCACTTTTTTCCCTAATGTTATACATACGGAAGAATTCAGAAATATTCCCTTTTTATTCGGTACAGTTTCAAGAGAAATTATAGTGTCAGATGGTTTGCCCGGCCTTGTTATCTATCCTCCTCTTGTTTATACCTGGAGTTCCATTATCCTCTTTTTCAGCATATTTCTTCATGTATTCCCTGTGAAGAGGTTTTATGCTTCCGGCGGAATATTCAGAGAATGGAGGAATTTATGATAGATGGTTTTCTGGATTCAGATGTTATTTTAAAAGACAGGTATGCAGTAATAGAGCCTATTAAAGCCTGTGCCACCGGGGGTATTTATCTGGCGAGAGATATATTTCTGAATAATCTGGTAGCCGTTAAAGAGCTTTATTTCCACACCTCTTCAGATAATCGTGACTCTATGATAGACGCTTTTAAGAAGGAATTTGATATACTTTCAATACTGGATCATCCCAATTTACCGAGAGGAATAGATTATTTTCAACATGGTGAAGGTTTTTATATGGTTATGGATTATATAGAAGGTAATGATCTGGAAACCATTATAGAAGAAACCTTCGGCCAGGGTATACCGGAACAGAAGGTTCTTGATTGGTCTCTGTCCATATGCTCAATACTCGAGTATCTTCACAGCCTTTCTCCTCCGGTCATTTATGGTGATTTAAAACCGGCAAATATTGTCCTCCGCGATTCGGACGGAAAAATTTTTCTTATAGATTTCGGACTTGCCCGTGTTTTATATGAAAAAGATAAATCTGCTCTCGGTACTGCAGGTTATGCTCCTCCCGAACAGTACAGAGGCGAACATGATACAAGGAGTGACATATATTCTCTCGGTGTTACTATATATCATCTTCTTACAGCAATTGCTCCCGGGGTGCCTTTTGAATTTGTTCCGCCGAAAAATTTAAATCCATGGGTATCTGCTGAAATAGATTTCGTTCTTTCCAGGGCTTTGAAAATAGATCCGAAAGCCAGATATCAGACTATTTCCGAATTCAGAGATGATCTTGCCACAATATATTCGAAATATTACGGTCATCATGTAACACAGCTATTTTCCAGAGACAGTGAAAAAAAGAAAATAAAAATTTTTCTTGTAGACGATGACCAGGTAATGCGTCTTCTGTTCAAGTCTATTATAAAGAGAACTACCGATATGGAATTGATTGCCGAAGCAGTAAACGGTAAAAATGCCATAGAAACATTTAAAACCCTCACTGTTGAACCTGATGTAATACTGATGGATATAAATATGCCCGGTATAGACGGAATAGAAGCTACGAAAGCTATAATGGAATACAATCAAAATGCCCGTGTTATTATGCTGACAGCCCTTTCTGAGACAAAGGTTATCAGAAAAGCTTTTATGGCAGGTGCAAAAGGATATATGTTAAAAGGCGGGAGTATAAACAGTGTAACTGAAGCCATTCGTAAAGCCTACAGAGGCGGTCTTGCCATAGACATGAGAATTTCCAGTATTATACAGAAGGAAAAAGGTAAGGTAACAAAAGATTCTTTTAAAAAACCTGCTTTCAGCGACACTGTCATGAAGGTTTCTCAACATGGTTTTATAAACATGTTAGTTCATTTTTCTTCCATAATGGCAGACGGGAAAATGACCCTTAAAAATGAATATGAAGAGGGAGAAATATATTTCGAAAAAGGTAATATCGTTCATGCCTTACTGGGCAACCTGAGCGGAGAAAAAGCTTCATACAGTTTTCTCTGCTGGCATGACGGAGAAGCGGTTTTTATACCTTTTGTTATGGCAGCCGACCATACTGTGAATATGGATTCTCAGAAATTTATAACAAGAGCGCTCCGAAAAAACAGAGAACTGGCAAAAATTAAACTTTCTGTCTCATCTCCATATGAAACTCCTTTCCTGAACAGTTCCGAGGAATACCAGATTGTTTCTCTTAACCAGGAAGAAATGGAACTGTTAAATTTTATAGACGGCAGGAAAAATATAATGGATATTGCTCAGGTTATCAATAAAAGCTATTTTGACGTGATGAAATCTATCTATAGAATGATATCTGTGGGACTTATAAGGAAGTATTAGTTGTTTTACGGAAATTATACTTTTATTCTGAATAAAAACTTCAAAATTCTCTGAATAACCCCCGGCTTTTTTTGAGGCATTTCTTCTTCATAAAGATGCTTTTGAGGTCTTGTTAAATCCTTTATATTTCTTTCAGGTTTAGAGATTTCTTCCTGTATCTCATAATCAGGTTCATCATATAGATCTTCCGGTTCCGGTTCCACTGTTCTGTCAATCTTTAATTTGGATGTTATTTTAGATGGTTCTTCTGCAGGAATATGTCTTTTACCATAAACTACCGGTTCTTCATTCCGTGATGGCGTTTGCTGTAATGGCGGTAAAACAGGACTTTTAGAAGGTGTTTTCGTCTGCCCTGTTCTGTCTTCCAGAATACGCCTTCTCGGCGTTTGTCTGTCAGCTATGCCTTCGGAAGGTGTTCTGGTAAAAGGTTTTGTCTGAAGCGGTGATTGTGATATTTTACCGCCCTGTTTCCCCTGAAACGGAGCCTGGGAAATATTACCGCCCTGTTTCCCCTGGGATGGATGACCGGTGCCTGCCGGACCCGGCTGGTTCTGCCTTGCTGTAAAAGGTCTGGTTTGAGCAGACTCGCCCGTGTTATCCGATGATCTTGCCGGCATCTGTTCCCGTCTCTGAGATGATTGAGGCAGAACTGATTTACCTTTAATACCGGCGGGCTGTCTTGTTCCATATGACTCTGAGCCGGTCTGGTGTTCCATTTGAAAAGAAATGGGTTTATAATTACTGTCTTCTTCCACTTCTTCTGCAGGTGGTTCTTCTTCATCTTCTTTTCTGTGAAATACAGGTTTAAGGGGCGGTCTTTTTACTCCCGTACCGGCAGCAGAAGAACTTCTGGCAAGTTCGGCCCTCATATCTTCTATCTTTTGATATCTATCTTTTTTATCTACTTCCATTGCTTTCATTATAATTTTTTCTAATTCTTTTGAAATATGAGGATTAAATTTACTGCATTTTTCCATTGGTTC
>JBEHWO010000410.1:0-5946 GCA_040217695.1 Vulcanimicrobiota bacterium
TCCTGCCATCCGATAAAAGCGCCTATAAGAGCACCGAATTTTGCATCTCCACCGCCTATAGGAGGTAATTCCTCATCCTCTTCCCTGAATACGGAGGCACTTATAAAAGAAAGTAACCCTGATACGGCACAAAAAAATACAGGTTCCTTCTGATTGGATAATCTTAAATATTCCGAATATATTTCTTCTCTGTATATATCTTTAATAATATGTATAAGAAAAACAATAAGAAGCAGTAAAAAAAAGATAAGAAAAAAAATACTGGCAATCGGGAGAGAAAACATGTCCTCTCCATAACTAATTAATTTTATAACAGCTATGGAAAAACCTATTATAAAGGTTAAAAAAACTGGAATACCAATGGCATCCCAGTTTTTAAAAATCCATAGAAAAAAAGATTTTATGTAGAGATAAAAACATTTTCTATCAGGAAGAGAAGGCATGGTAAATACATTTTTTATAAATAATTTCACTTCTTTTACAAAATCCGAAAAAAATAACAGTATAATCCCGAACCAGAATATAAATACAAAAAAAATATATCCTGCCGCAACACCAAGGAGAGAATCCTTTATACCGGGAGGGTTCAGAAATAAACTGAAAATAAGACCGGATATTACACCGGAAAAGGTTAATCTGTCAAAAATAAGCTGATACTTCAAATCTATAAAGAATATTATTACCATAAGAGAAGCAAGAACCAGATATTTTAACAGAAGAAGTGTCAATCCAAACTTCAGATAAAAAGCAACGAACATAAGAGCTGTAACAAATTCAACTAAAAAATACTGAGGAGATATAGATTTTTTGCAACTTCTACATTTTCCGCCAAGTAAAATAAAACTTATAAAAGGAATATTATCATAGGCATTTATTAAAATATTACAATGGGGACAATGGGAACGTTCTACGGCAAGAGGTTGATATTTAGGAAGCCTGAATATACAGACATTCAGGAAACTGCCTACAAGAGAACCATATAAAAACATACAGAGTACACTGAATAAAATTAAAATCAACCTCCTGTTTTAAAAGTAGTGAGTAGAAAGATCACTCAATATTTTTATTTTACTGTGGTGAACATAAATAATAAATATATGCTCTCGTGACGCATAACTCGTGACGGGAACAAGACCATTATTACATGCTTATGCTCAGGTCAGTATATTAATTTCTATATAAAAATTCTTTATCCTTCACTGTTTATTTACAAAAAAATGAACGGGATTATGGGATTTTCAAGATTAACAGGATGGCTGTTAGCTATTGATACCATTTCGATATTAAACAAATAATTTTACTATTTTTCGATTCGGAAAAAAATAATCAGAATTCACAGGACTGTTAAAGATTAACAGGAGAACTATATATTACAGGATAAATCCTCAATCGGGGTGGAAAAAATAAAAGAGAGAAGATAAACTTCTCTCTTTCATACCAATGGAAGTCGGACTTATTTAACAATAAGACCCTGACCAGGTGCATACTGAGGATAACCATTTGTTGATCCTGCAGAAAGATGAGCGTTGGCTCCCGTGCAATTCATTGTAAAGTTATCCGGTGTTGTATGAACGTCATAACCATAAGATGTTGCAAGACGGGAAGATGGACATAAAGGTATAGTCTTCATGTAACCACCACCGGCTGCGGAACTTGTCAGAGTAACTAATTCATTGGGATATGTACCGGTATTATCAGTAGCATACATTTCAAGAGCAGTAGCAAGGTTCTTAATGTTAGATTCACAGGCTGCTAACTGACCCTGAGCACGAGCTTTCAAAAAGTTAGGTACCAAAATAGCTGCTAAAATAGCAATAATAGCAATAACGATCATGAGCTCAATCAATGTAAAACCTTTTTTGTTTTTCACAATTTCACCTCCTCCCATTCAGGGAATTTTTAATTTCGATTTTTTAATCTATATACAATATACCCATTAAAAATTTTTTTTAGACATGAATTTTAAAAAATTTTTAAATAAAAAATCTACCTGATAAAAATCAGAAAAACTTATCTTTACTCAAAATATCTTTTAACTTATCGAGAGATTTTTTTATTAACCTTGAAACATGTTTCTGAGAAACACCGAGCTTTTTTGCAATTTCTATCTGTGTCAGATCTTTATAAAAGAAAAGAAAGATAACATCTTTTTCCAGTATTTTTAATTGTTCTATTGCCTGTATAATAGCAATTCTATCTTCAACCGGTAATTTAAAGGTAATATAACGCTGACTTTTTATGCGGTCAATAAGAGGGAAACTGGCATTTTCAGTTTCTCTGTCTGATTTTGTCCCATCCAGAGAAGTTATTTTAAAGCTATCTACTGCCTTTAATATTTCAGCTATACCTTCTTCCTTTATATTACAGGAACTGGCTATTTCTGAAAGGGTCGGAGGACGCCCGAGTTCTTTAGTCAATTCTTCTATTGCTTTTATTATCTGTACGTATATACTCTGAATCCATCTCGGTCTTTTTATAATACTGCTCTTATCCCTCAAATAATGTCTTATTTCACCACGAATTTTATGAGTAGCATAGGTGCTGAACTTTACATTTTTTTCACTATCATATCCGTCAACAGCTTTAATGAGGCCTATATAACCTACCTGAATTAAATCATCTATAGTTTCTCCGCTATCCTGATAATTTTTAGCAATATATCTTACGAGGCTGAAATTATTCAATACTATCTGATGGCGGAGTTCTATATTTTTCGTCTGACTATATTTTTTTAACAGGTCAGCATTCATATATTCATTGGTAAAATTTTCACCGACAAAATGTTCACTGGCAAAATTATCATTCTCTTCAGCAGAAAAATCATCATATTCTTCATCGGCACATTCTTCCCGGACATCGGCTTTTCCGTCAACAGAAATATCACATTCTTCAACGTTAAGCTCTTCCTGTCCGTTATTATATTTATTATCTGAAGGAAAATTTTCAGGTACCATAAGTTCTCCCGGATAAATCATTGTTAGTTTTTTTAATTTATATGATTCGTGACGCGTGACGCGTGACGCGTGACGCGAGGATTACATAACTGGTAGAATATTTTGCAAAATTTAAAAAATCTATAGTGAGCAACGAATGGTAAGCGGCAAATGGCATATTCACTCACTACTCACTGTTCACCACTCACTACTCACTATTCAGATACTTATTTTAAACAAAAAAATAGGGCACCTTTAGCCCTGCTGTTTACTCTGACATTAAGTCAAAGAAATTTTATAACATAAAAAAATAAATTTATTTAATAGTTCCAATAAGCTGATACATAGGCATAAATACTGAAATTACAATAAAACCTACTATACCACCCATACCGACTATCATAATAGGTTCTAACATAGAAGTAAGTGATTCCAGCATAAATTCTACTTCCGTATCATAGAAATCAGAAACCTTGGAGAGCATAGCATCTAAATTACCTGTTTCTTCTCCGACTGCTACCATCTGTGTAACCATGGGAGGGAAAAGGCCGCTCATACCGAGAGGACCTGCTATACTTTCACCTTCACGTATACTTTCTCTTACTTTTATTACTGTTTGTGCTATAATTTCATTACCTGAGGCCTTTCCTACAATTTCCAATGATTGCATAATAGGTACACCGCTGCTGAGTAATGTACCGAGAGTACGACAAAATCTTGAGATAGCAACCTTTTTATTCAACATACCAAAAATAGGTACGCGGAGTTTAAGCATATCGTACTGCATTCTACCTGCCTGGGTTTTAACATATTGATTGAATACAACAACCAGGACTATTATGAGTAAAATAACAGGCCCCATAACCAGAGGATTTCTGGCTCCTTTTGTAACACCTATTAAAATTTTAGTGGGAAGAGGCAAAGCCAGATCCATACCTTCAAATAAGTCCACAAAAGTCGGTAATATATAAGTAACCAGGAAAAATACTATAGCCAGAGCCATAACAAGAATTACAACCGGGTAGGTCATTGCTGATTTAACTTTTTTAGCCAGTTTTAAATCAGCTTCGAGGAAATTGGCAAGTCTGTTCAAAACAGTATCCAATACACCGCCCATTTCACCGGCTTTTACCATACTTATATAGAGAGTAGAAAAAACATGAGGGTATTTGCCAAGTGCATTGGATAAAGTAGAACCGCCTTCTACATCTTTTCTCACTGCTATGAGAACTTCCTGCAACTTTTTATCTTCAGTCTGCTGGGACAGAATATCGAGACATCTGACCATAGCAAGACCGGCATTAATCATAGTTGCAAATTGACGGCTAAAAATCGTGAGGGACTGCTGATTTACTTTCCTGAATCTATCAACATAAGCAAGTAAATCGGTTTGAACGTTACTTGAAGAACGTTCTGTTATACTTTTTACAGTATAACGCATCTCTCTTAACTTATTAATGACAACACGTTGATTTTCTGCATCAATAGTGCCTTTTACCATTTTTCCCTCAGAATCAATAGCCTCATAGAGAAACGTTGGCATAATTTCACCCCCTTCTAAACTTCAGTGTACTGACCAACTATAATGAAACCTAAAATTAATAATATCCACCACATTGATATATAACCGCTCTCAAATACTCAGAATATGCCATATAAATTCCCTTTTATATAAAACACCCCTGTAGTATGAAAGCCAGTTCTACACCTCCTTTACAGTTTTTTATATATAAATCTATCCCCGCGCAAAAATAATAGAACAGATTAAAGAGCATCTATCAATCTCCTTAATTCCTCACGATGAGTAGTTCTGTTCATAGCTTCTTCATAATTTATCTGCTGGGTCTTATAAAGTTCCAGCAGAGACTGTTCCATAGTCTGCATTCTATATTTCGCCCCGGTCTGTATGGCATTATATATTTGATGAGTTTTACCTTCTCTTATTAAATTTCTTATACCGGGAGTTACAACCATGATTTCGATAGCAGGTACTCTGCCTATACCACTGGCATGAGGGACAAGTTGCTGGGAAACAACAGCCTGTATAACACTGGCAAGCTGAATTTTTATCTGTTGCTGCTGATATGGTGGAAATACATCGATAATTCTGTCTACTGTCTGAGAAGCATCGGATGTATGTAATGTAGTCAGAACGAGATGTCCTGTTTCTGCAGCAGTAATAGTAAGGGCGATAGAATCTAAATCTCTCATTTCGCCGACCAGTATAACATCAGGATCTTCACGAAGAACAGAACGAAGTGCATTGGTCCATGCCTGAGTATCATGCCCCAGTTCTCTCTGGTTTACCATAGATTTTTTGTGAGGATGAATATATTCTATAGGATCTTCTACTGTAACAACATGACATGCCCTGTTACTGTTTATCTGATCTATCATACAGGCAAGAGTCGTTGATTTCCCAACGCCTGTAGGACCTGTGACAAGGATCAGTCCCTGATGCAATCCGGTAAGTTCATCCAGAACCTGGGGTAAATTCAGTTCTTCACGACTGGGTACTGTTTCAGGTATAGCTCTCAGTGCAGCAGAAACACATCCGCGCTGCCTGAAAACATTGATTCTGAATCTACAATAGCCCTGTAAACCATGTGACAAATCCAACTCCCAGTTTTTTTCAAAAACTTCCTTCTGTTTATCATTGAGTATACTGTAGATCAGGCGCTTTGTATCCTGAGCACGGAGGCGGGGGAACTCGGTAGGCACGAGTCTGCCGCTTACTCTCAATGTAGGAGGCAGCCCCACTGTAAGATGAAGATCTGACGATCCTCTTTCGATAGCAATTTTCATCAAATCAGCCATTCCGAAATTTGCCAGATCTGCCATAATCAATTACATCTCCTCTCCTACATAAACTACTCTCAGACATTCTTCTATTGTAGTCGTTCCTTCCAGAACTTTACGCAATCCGTCTTCCTGGAGAGTAACCATACCGTTTTCTATGGCTGCATCCTTTACTTCTATTGTAGGAGCATTTCTCAGAATGAGAGGACGTACA
>JBEHWO010000411.1:0-5932 GCA_040217695.1 Vulcanimicrobiota bacterium
GCGTTACGCGTCACGCGTCATGACTTTCCTTAAACACCCCTATTTTTCTGTATTTTTCATATCTTAATTCAACAATTTTCTTGACCGGCAATTTCTTTATTTCTTCCAGATTTCTCTTTACAGCAATTTTTATATTTTCTGCTGTAAAATCAATATCAGTATGGGCGCCTTCAAGAGGCTCCGTTATTATTTCATCAATGATATTAAATTTTATGAGATCCTGGGCAGTAAGTTTCAATGCTTTTGCCGCTTCATCTGCCTTGGAAGCATCTCTCCATAGAATAGAAGCACATCCTTCAGGTGAAATTACAGAGTAAACGGAATGTTCAAGCATTAAAATTCTGTCTCCCACACTTATGCCGAGAGCGCCTCCGCTTCCGCCTTCTCCTATAACTACAACTATAACAGGAACCTTAAGTCGTGACATAAAAAGAAGATTTTCCGCTATTGCCACAAACTGCCCTCTTTCTTCTGCTCCTATACCCGGATAGGCTCCCGGAGTATCAATAAAGGAAATAACAGGAAGGGAAAATTTTTCAGCCATTCTCATAAGTCTTGCTGCCTTTTTAAATCCCTCCGGATAGGGCATACCAAAATTCCTGGCAAGATTTTTCTTCGTATCTCTTCCCTTCTGATGACCAATTACCATAACCCTCTGTCCGTCAAGAAATGCAGGGCCTCCTATAATAGCAGGGTCGTCACGAAAAATTCTATCGCCATGGAGTTCTGTAAAATCCTGAAAAATTTTTGCCACAATATCAAGGGTAAAAGGTCTCTGAGGATGTCTCGCCACTTTAACCTTATCCCAGGGATTAAGATTCTGAAAAAAATCTTTCTTAAAATTCCTGGCTTTTTCTTCCAGTGCATTTATTTCTGCAGACAGATCTATATCTGCATGGGCTGATAGTTTTTTTAGCTCTAAAATCTTTGCTTCCAGTTCCTGGAGCGGTTTTTCAATTGGAAGTTCACCTTTCATATCATATCTCCTTTACTCAACAGGGCTTAAAAAATCAAGTAATTTTTTCACAGTATCCCTGAGTTCTTTACGATGGACAACCATATCTACCATACCATGTTCCAGGTAAAATTCCGCTCTCTGAAAACCGGGGGGCAGTTTCTGCCTGATTGTCTGTTCTATAACCCTGGGGCCTGCAAATCCTATAAGTGCTTTCGGTTCTGCTATAATAATATCTCCAAGGGAAGCAAAGCTTGCTGCCACACCGGCAGTAGTAGGATTGGCCAGTATGGATATATAAGGTATATTTGTTCCGCTCAATTTTCCCAGAGCAGCACTGGTTTTTGCCATCTGCATCAATGAAAACATACCTTCCTGCATTCTTGCACCGCCGGAACTGGATAAGAGTAAAAGAGGTATCTTTTCTTTCAGAGATACTTCCACTGCTCTTGCTACTTTTTCACCTACGACAGAGCCCATGCTGGCACCTCGAAACCTGAAATCCATTACTCCGAATGATATCCTGTGTTTTCCTATATTCCCCGTACCTGTTACAATCGCTTCATTCAATCCTGTCTGCTTTTTATCCTTGAGTAATTTTACTCTGTAACCTTCACCAAACTCAAGAGGATCAAGGGAAGATAAATGTTTATCTGTTTCCTGAAAAGAATCCTTATCTAAAAGAGTATCTATCCTTTCTATGGCATTAAGGGGATAATGAAGCTCACATTTAGGACATACCTTCAGCTCAATCATAAAATCCTTCTGATATATTACTTCCCCGCATTGTTCACATTTTATCCATAAATCTTCAGGTTTTTGTTTTACATCCGTTTTTTCCATAACTTCCTTTAATTCTCCTCTTTAACTGGTATGAGAAATTTTTTAGCTAGCCTTTATAATATTCCATACAATTTCCTTACTTTCCTCTTAAAAAGTAAGAGAATTTTTCATTATTACCTCTCAGTATTCACTCATTATATTGTATTTCATAACTTATTAGAATTTAATTAGAGTGAAAAGTGAAAAGTGAAAAGTGAAAAGAATAGGATATTACACACTATTCACTCCTTCTTAATTATGGATAGTTATGAAATTAACTATATATATTTTCGGAAATTATATTTTACTCTAAAATCTCTCCTGATAAAAATTTATCTTCCATGCCTTTTATCTTTACATTCATTATCTGTCCGGAATTTTTTTTGTCTCCTACGGCAAGAACAGAAAGATAATTACCTGTCAGGCCTTTGAGAAAACCGGTTTCCCTGTCAGTTTTATGTTCGAATAGAACCTCCATAGTTCTTCCGATAAATTTCTTATAGAAATTTTCTGCCATAGCTTCTCCTGTTTTTATTAAAATCTTGCTTCTCTCCTGTTTGATTTTTTCATCTACCTGTCCGGGAAATCCGGCAGCAGCAGTTCCTTCTCTCGGAGAATAACAGAATACATGAAGTCTGGCAAATTGTAATTCTTCTATTAAATTCTTTGTAGCATAAAAATGTTCATCTTCTTCTCCGGGAAAACCTGTCATAACATCTGTAGTAACAGAAAGATCAGGTATTTTATTTCTCGCCATGTTTATTATTTCTCTGTACTGTTCTGCAGTATAATGGCGGTTCATATCATGAAGTATTTTGTTATGTCCATGCTGAAGAGGAATATGAAGATGAGGACAAAGGTTTTTATATTCCAGAAAAAGATCAAGAAATTTTTCATCTATATCAGGTTCCACAGAACTCAACCTGAGTCTCTTAACACCTGTTTTGCTGCATATCAATCCGAGTAATTTCGTGAGATTTATAGTCCCCGTATCGTGGCCGTAAGTTCCGAGATTTATACCTGTTAAAACAATCTCCTTGTATCCGCTCAGAGAAAGATTTTTCACTCTCTCTATTACTTCACCGGGAGGAACACTCTTTATCTTTCCCCTCATATAGGGAATTATACAATAGGAGCAGAAATTTTCGCATCCTTCCTGTATTTTAAGGAATACTCTTGTTCTGCCTTCAGGGATAAAATCAGAATGATGGTGATTGATAACAGGGTTTACAATAATGGATTTCTCTTTCAAAATTTCAGGGAGGAGGAGTTTTTCTTCATTTCCCAGTACCAGACTTACTCCTTCAATTTGCTCCACTTCTTTTTTGCTGCTTTCCGCATAACATCCTGTAACTATAATAAAAGCGCCGGGATTATCATTTATAACCCTTCTTATTTTTTGACGGGATTTTCTGTCTGCCATACTGGTTACAGTACAGGTATTAATAATGCAGAGTTCGGATTTCTCCGAAGGTGAGGCTTTCTGCCAGTCATTCTGAAGCAATAATCTATGGAGGCTGTCCATTTCTGCCTGGTTTACTTTACAGCCGAGACTGAAATGAGAAAAAATTCTTTTGTTCATGAAGCAGACGGAGAAGGAATATTTCCGGTACAACTTTCAGGTAAGATTTCTTTAAAAGCCTTTATAGCTACTTCAATCTGATCGTCAGAAGGATTTCTTGTGGTAAGAACCTGCAGCCATACGCCGGGACGAACAAGAACACTGAAGAAAGGGTTTTTCTTCCCTGCCAGTCTGGTCATTTCATAAGCTAGTCCTGCTATGACAGGAAGCATGACAAGCCTTGAGACTATTCTAACCCAGAGATCAGGCCATCCCCAGAGAGCATGAAGAATGATACTCATAATAAGTACCATTATGATAAAGCTTGTACCGCATCTGGGATGACGACAGCTGAAGTTTTTTGCGTTTTCTACTGTCAGGGGTTTGCCTGATTCATAATTGTAAATAACCTTGTGTTCTGCACCATGATACTGAAAAATCCTCTTTATTTCCGCCATCTGAGATATAAGTAGAACATAAGCAAGAAAAATAATTACCCTTATAAATCCTTCTACAAAATTCAATACTATTACATTCACAATATCTTTATTGGCAAACATATCTGTAATATGCTGCGTCTTAATAAGACTGGTAACCCATGTAGGGAAAACTATAAAAAGAGCTATACCTATAAGAAAGGAAAAGAAAAAAGTAACAGCTATGGCGCCGGGGCCAAGCTCTTTCTGAGCTTCTTCTTCTCCCAGGCTTTCTTTTGCAGAAATAAACAGAGCCCTTACACCCATTCTCAATGCATCTACAAGCACCACAGAGCCTCTTACAAGGGGTTTATCCAGAAATTTATATCTTTTTAAAAAAGTATTCAATTCTTCTTTATGAAGCACAATTTCATTATCATTTTTTCTTACAGCTACTGCCATGTGAGTTTTCCCCCTCATCATGACGCCTTCTATAACGGCCTGCCCGCCATAGAGAAAATCTTTGTCGGCAGAAGTTTCAGAGGATTTTTCAGATACATTTATCAACATATTATATTCCTTTTATTAACAATGAGGAAAAACAATCAATTTAATAATTTTTGCGAACGGGAGGATCAAGTTTATAGAAACATTAACCCTTTTGATAACAGTTACGGCATCTTGCCTCATAGGATTCCGAAGCGCCTACCAGTATTGTAGGACTGTCGGAACCTGCCGGATGACCGTTTATTATTCTCTGTGACCGGGAAGCTTCTTCACCGCATACCATACAAATGGCATGAAGCTTTGTAACATGTTCTGCAATGGCAAGAAGCTGAGGCATCGGGCCGAATGGTTCCGCTTTAAAATTCTGATCCAGGCCGGCCAGAATGACACGCTTTCCCCTGTCGGCAAGGTCCTGACAGACAGAAACAATAGAGGGAGAAAAAAACTGAACCTCGTCTATGGCAACTACCTGTGTATCAGGATCAAGACATTTCCAGATATCATCAGGATGTTCCACGCGAAGGGCTTCTATCTTTTCTCCGTTATGGGAAGCAACTGCATCTCTTGCATAACGATCATCTAAAAAAGGTTTGAAGGTTTTAACTTTTTGCTTTGCAATTTTCGCTCTTCTGACCCTTCTTATAAGTTCTTCGCTTTTGCCGCTGAACATGCTTCCGCAGACAATTTCAATCCATCCACCCTTTGATTTATAGGGCACAAAAACATCTCCTTTAAACAGTGAAAAGTGAGAGGTGAGAGATTTTTTTACCCATCACTCATCATCACTTATCACTAATTACTGGTTCTTTCTTTGGCAATCTTATCCAGTTCTTCCTGCATTCCGTAACGCTGGAAGAATTTCTCTACTCTACCTTCGGTATCTACTATTTTCTGTTTGCCTGTGAAAAATGGGTGGCATTTAGAACAAATTTCAACTTTGAGTACATTTTTCGTAGAAAAAGTTTTAAAATTTTCTCCGCATACGCAGGAAACATCTGCTTCTAACCATTTTGGATGTATATCTTTTTTCATAATAATCCGGGTATATTTCCCTGGCCTCCTTGTATTTTAATTTTACAAAAGGATATTATATCATAGAGATAAAAATCTATCAAGAACTATTTTCACAGTGAGGATATAAAAAATGTTTACCATGTTTTAATTCTGCGGATAAAAGGGAGGCATTGTTTCTTCTTCGGGATTTCTTACTATCTGAGGTATAAGATTTATTTCGCCGAAGGTTCTTTCATACTGTTCTATATTATCCTTTAAGATTTTAAGAAAAGATTTTGCATGCTGGGGGCTCATGGCAACCCTTGAATTGACCTTCAGGGTATTGCCGAGCTGCTGGCCAAAATTAAATATAAAATCATAGGGGCTTGTCTGCATGAGAACAGAATTGGAATAATTTGCCTCCAGTTTTTCCTGAGGAATATCCACTTTCAATTCCATCGCTTTTTTATCATTCGGATTCAACATATTTTTTTACCTTCCTTGAGATTATGGAGATTATATCACAGGTTATGTATTAAGGCAACATCTGATGATTGCGTTTTTTTACGACAGGTAAATTCACCTTTACTGAAAATTATAGTTAATGCATATAAATCTGTAATTAGTGAATAGTGAGTAGTGAATAGTGAATGGCAGGTAATGTCTTATTTTATTCAC
>JBEHWO010000412.1:0-5932 GCA_040217695.1 Vulcanimicrobiota bacterium
TCCTGTGCCTTTTTCATCAGGTTATCTGCAAAGCTGTTTAACTCTGTCATTTTCTCTGTCTGTTTTGTAATCTCTTCATGTGCTTCTTTTACTGCAATTATATGTTTGCAGGGTTTACGTCTGTTCTTATAGTCTCTACATGTGCAGGTAACAACTCCATCGGGCTTACTTATGTAATAATCCTTATTGGTTCTGAAGTTATTTACCCTGTAACCGCCGGCTACCCTGTACACTGTCAGGTTATGCTGGTCCTGTTTATAGGTTTCATATCTTCTTTCTATGTGTGTCATTGTTTATTTCCCCTTTCTGTGTTATTATTTGATTGGTTTTAACTTTGTTTGAACTAGGGGAGAACAGTGTTAGCAGCACTGCTCCCCTTCATCATTTAACCTAAAATGGAATATCTTCAAAATTGATTTCCTTTGTTTCAACCGGCTTTTCCTCTTCGTCTTCATTGTCATTATCCGGTATATAATATTCAATTCCAAGCCACATTTAGATCACTTCCTTTCTTTTTTTCATTGCACCGTGAGCAGTCTTGCTTCCTATCAACCCCCTCTGTCCTTCTGGCTGATGGTTCAGGCAGACCCTACCCGCCCCGTGTGTTCTGTTTTTTCCCTTTCTCTATTATCTATTATAATAAATTATTATTTGTTTGTCAAGTTTATATAAAGATAATACACGTAAAAATCTAGTATTTACAAGGCTTTTTCTTGGTAAAAAAATATAAAAAAAGTTTTTAAATAAATTGCATAAAATAAAACTTTACAAACAAATAATATATATGTTATACTAAAGAAAACATTAAAGAGGTTTGACTATGAAAAAATTAGATGTAGATATATGCAAAAAGTTAAGACAGGAAGGCCATACCTATCAGGAAATTGCAGATTATTTTGAAGTTTCCAGGCAAGCTGTTTTTGAAGCTCTTGATAAAGCAGGTATGCCAAGAAAAACTAAATATTCACAGTATTATTCCGAGTGGGAAGAGTTATATCAAAATGGTATGGCTACTCATAAAATAGCCGAAAAATATAATTGTTCTTACAGGGCAGTATATGATTATTTAAGCAAAAAATTTGTTATAGAGCGTGGCCAGCTTATGAAAAAAAGAGGTACAAAAAAATCGGCAGCAGAAAAAGAGTCAAAACCTGAAGAAGTAATAGAAAACTAATGAGTTTATTTATAAGGAATGATTTTTGTTAATAACTTCGTTAAAAATACTTGTTTAACGACTTTTTATAAAAGATAAACTGTGTAATTGTAATCGTTTCTTGTAATCCGGTAATTATCATATACAATATCTTAAACATAAACTATTAATATAATCAGGAGAAAACATAATGACAAGGGAAGAACTCCTTCAAATGATCTCAGATATCCATCAATTTCAGAGTGAACTGGATGATGTGGAAGTAAAGCTTGCCCACGGCGGAACACCTAAAAGGCTGTATGAATCTCTTTCGGCTTTTTCCAATCAGCCTGCCGGTGGGGTTATATTACTTGGTCTTGATGAAAAACAAAAATTTGAAATAATCGGCATTCATGATGCTCATAGACTTCAGGAAGATATAAGTCATCTTGCCACATCAGATATGGAACCTCCTCTCAGACCGGAATTTACTGTAGAAGAAATTGACGGTAAGATTGTAATGGCCGTTGAAATATTTGAGATTCCCCATGAGCAGAAACCATGTTTTTATAAAAATGCCGGACTGCAGAAAGGCTCCTATATACGAATTGGAAATACAAATCGTATTATGAACGATTATGAAATATTCGGGTACATAAGTACACGCACCCAGGCAACCTACGATGAAGAGCATGTATCAGATGCCACTCCTGAAGATCTCGATAGAGAAAGTCTGGAAGATTATATAAAAAAATTGAAAAAGATAAGGCCTCATGCCAGATATTTAAATCAGCCTTTTGAACAGATATTATTACAGTTAAAAATACTCCGTAAAGTAAATAAAAATCTGTATCCAACCATAGCCGGATTATTAATGTTCGGCAATTATCCTCAATCCTTTGAACCTCAACTGGTGATAACTTTCTTACAGTATTATGGCACTACGGAAACAGAAACTACTCCACTGGGAGAAAGATTTCTTGACAACCGGAAGTTTGAAGGTACAATACCGGAAATGGTTGAAAGTACAGTAAACCATATAATGGCCAGTATAAGAAAAAGCAGTTTAATTGAAGGGCTGTGGAGAAGAGACATACCGGAATATCCCGAAGAAGCAGTAAGGGAAGCAATAGTCAACGCAGTTGCTCATCGGGATTACAGTCACTTTGTCCGTGGAAGCTATATTCAGGTCAGACTTTTTGCCGATAGATTGGAAATTCAGAGTCCCGGCGGATTATATGGTAATGTAACAGAAGAAAATATAGAAGAAGAACAATCGACCAGAAACCGTATATTAATGAAATTGATGGAAGATATAAATCTTGTTGAGAATCGTGGCAGTGGTATTAGAACAATGATCCGCTCTCTTACTAAAGCCAATCTGGAACCACCTTATTTTCAGGACAAACGCTCTTCATTCCGGGTAAAATTTAAAAATCATACACTGATTAATCGTGAAGCAATTGAATGGCTCAACCAGTATGCCTGTTTACCTCTGAATGATCGCCAGAGATTGGCACTGGTTTATCTACAGCACAGACATCAAATTACAAACAGTGAGTATCAGCGTCTTAATTCTATAGATTCAGTTACAGCTACTAAAGAATTGCGTTCCCTGGTTCAATGTGGACTGGTGGAACAGAGAAATACACGTAGATGGGCTTATTATATATTTAAAATTCCTGTAAAGGTTGAACCAGTACAAATTATACTTACTCCTGAAGAAGTAATTCTGGAATATGTAAAAACTCATGGGTATATAAAAAGAGCTGAATGTCAGAAATTATTAAATGTTAATGAAATACAGTCCAGATATATTCTTCAAAAGATGAAAAATAAAGGACTTTTAAAACTTGAAGGTATAAGAAAAGGAGCCAGATATATTCTATCATGATGTTATGGACAATTTATGGACAATTTTAGGATTATATAATATATGGGTACGAAAACGATTAAGTAGGGTCAAGGGATGGCGCCTGAGATTTTAGGTATTGATACCAACTGTTGTTACTTAAAGTAACTCATTGGCCTGACCATATCCTGGTTTCCATCCCCTGCCACATCAAACCGTACGTGAAGTTCTCCCTCATACGGCTTACCGACAATCTTCTTCCTGTTGCATTCGAGACTCTATAACTTATTTCTTCCTGAAGAATAGAAGCGTTCCATCCCGCTATTCCAATACCAGTATTTAAATTTATCAAGATTAAGCCAGTTTATCTTATTCTTGATAGTAAATCTCAGCCTGGTAGTTCTCCTCCTTATATACCAATCTAAAATCTTGAATTTCTCTGTAGAATTGCCAATTCGAAAATAATTCCGCCAGCCTCTGATAATTGGATTTAATTTTTCAATTATCTCCTCAAGAGGCATTTGTAATTTACCTCTTAATGTAGCCTGGCGTATTACGTTTCTTATCCCTTTCATAGCTTTCTTTGATGGCCAGAAATAAGGAATAAGTTTCCCAGAGGTTTTCGAATGGCGCTTAAAGAAATAGAACCCCAGAAAATCAAAACCTTCTCTTTTGGAGTCAACAATCCTGGTTTTGTCAGGATGGAGTGATAACTTGAGAAGTTTCAGTATTTGCTCAATTATTTTCTTTGATTCAATGGCGTCCTGCCTGGTTCTACAAATCACACAAAAATCATCGGCATATCTGATTAACTTCCCGATTTTACTATATTTCTCTGTCCAGAACATATCCAATACGTGAAGATAGATATTGGCCAATAAAGGGCTTATAACTGCACCTTGTGGAGAGCCAATATCAGTCTTTTTCTTTATTCCGTTTTCCATTACTCCTGCTTTAAGCCATTTTCTTATCAGTTTTAATACCTTACGGTCACTTATCCGCCTTTTGAGTAGAGAAATAAGTATGGTGTGGTCTATATTATCAAAGAAACTTTTTATGTCTGCATCCACTAACCACCAGCCATAGTAAAGTGACTGTTTAACTGCAAGGACTGCTTCCTGTGCACTGCGTTTAGGACGGAACCCATAAGAACAATCCTGAAAATTAGCCTCGAATACTGGTTCTATAACTATCTTACACGCCTGTTGAACTATTCTGTCTTTAACAGTGGGTATGCCGAGAGGTCTTTCTGTACCGTCAGATTTTGAAATGTAAATTCTGAGAACAGGCAGAGGTATATATTCTCCGTTCTTCAGTTCATTCTCAATTTCTTTCAGATACTTTTCTGCACCATAGTTCATAATGTCCTCTATGGTAATACCATCCACTCCAGCACTTCCACCATTACTACTTACTTCTATCCACGCCCGCCACAATATATCAGGGCGGAATATGCGGTCATAGAGAGCATGAAATCTTCGATTTCTGTTTCTCTTGGCAGACAGGTATAACTTACGTTGAAGTTCTCGTGATTTTTCTATTTTGTGTTGTTGTCCCTTACAGGGCATGCACTTCACTTACCTTCCCGTTCAGTTTGATTGAAGTAGAGACCCTTCCCTCAGCAGGTTTATCTTTACCTGCCATCATCGGTAATATGGCCTCATCCGACTTCTTACAGGGCTTATCTCCGGACTTCGACAGAGTTCGCTTATACCAGAAATTACAACAGTTGTGGACTGTTGACCCTATAAGACCTCCCTTGTTCCATCCTCTACTTTCACAACATTCCGTTTCCCTTACGCCGGAGAGTTCTTTGAGGTTGCATTCCAGAGTCTTCACCTCTTCCTTGACCTTCACCATTTTACAAGTGGTTCGGCTCTCTCTTTTCCTTTTCAGGTGGCATTACGACGCTGCAGAATTCACTTTATGTTACGGACTGATGTTTTGCTCCTCCTTCTCAGAGGGTTACTCAGCTTCAGCACAACCAGTCACCCGGAAGCACTGTGAGCCTGCTACATGGCTTTCTGGCAATTACCACGACTGGACTTTCACCAGTTAGCAGAAGATAGCTTTCAAGGCACACTGCAAAAAACAGCCATAAGGAATTTTCACTATCAAAATATGTGTCACATAAATACCTAATTGACTTTTGTTACATCATAAAATATAAGACTTTTGTGATACTTTTTACTACTATCACAAAAGGTAGGGTTATTGTGACAGTAATAAATAATAGAATACTCTTTTAAAGGCAGCATAAGACTTTTCTACCTTGTGGCTGTTTTCAACACGAATCGTTTCCGTACCCCAACTATAGCCGGCTTATTAATGTTTGGTAATTATCCTCAAGCATTTGAACCACAGTTAGTAATTACTTTTTTACAATATTATGGAACTACAGAAATAGAGCTTACACCAAGAGGAGAAAGATTTCTGGATAACCGTAAATTCGAAGGAACAATCCCTGAAATGATTGAGAGTGCAGTAAACTATGTAATGGCCAGTATAAAGAAAAGTAGTTTAATTGAAGACTTATGGAGAAAGGATATACCAGAATATCCTGAAGAAGCAGTAAGAGAAGCAATAGTCAATGCTGTAGCTCATCGTGATTATAGTCATTTTGTAAGAGGAAGTTATATTCAGATTAGACTTTTTGCTGACAGATTAGAAATTCAGAGTCCCGGCGGGCTATATGGCAATGTAACAGAGGAAAACATAGAAGAAGAACAATCAACCAGAAATCGTATATTGATGAGACTTATGGAGGATTTACATCTGGTAGAGAATCGTGGTAGTGGAATTCGGACAATGATTAGAACTTTTAACAAAGCTAATTTAGAACCACCTTATTTTCAGGATAAACGTACTTCTTTCTGGGTAATATTTCGAAACCATACATTAATTACTCCAAAAGCAATTGAATGGCTTAAACAATTTGCCAGATTGCC
>JBEHWO010000413.1:0-5923 GCA_040217695.1 Vulcanimicrobiota bacterium
GGGCATAAGCATGCAATAAAATAATTCCTCCCGTTACGCGTTACGCGTTACGAGAGCATCTATGTATTATTTATGCTCACCTCAGTATATTGTGCCTATCTTAATAATATCCTGCATTTTTAGAAAATTTTAACTGGAAAGTCCGTTGTATTTATGATATAATTTCGACAAATAAGAACAGTTCAGTTTTTAACCCGGAAGGAGGAACATTGAGTGGTAGCTATAATAGGCCTGGTTGTAGTAATAGCTTCTGTGCTGGGGGGCTTTCTTATGGTAAAGGGTAATGTACTTACATTGATTCAACCCAATGAATATATAACGATAGCAGGAGCTGCTATTGGAGGGGTTATTGTAGGTACTCCCGGTGTTCTTCTTTTTGCTCTTGCAAATAAAATTAAGAATATATTCATTGCAAAACCTGTTACGAAAAATACTTTTTTAGATCTTTTGAAGATTCTTTTTGAACTTTTTGATCTTGGAAGAAAGGATGGCTTGCTTGCCCTTGAAGGTCACGCAGAGGAACCTGATAAAAGCGCTCTTTTTCAGAAATATCCTTCTGTAGCTGCGAACAGGGAAGGAGTTGACTTTCTGTGTGATTCTATGAAGATGCTTGTAGGCGGAGCAGGCCCCCATGAATTAGAAGAACTTATGGAATTGAGCATTGAAGTAAAAGAAGAAGAAGCCCATAAATTTTCTGGCATACTTCAGGGTGTGGCAGATGCACTTCCCGGACTGGGTATTGTTGCAGCAGTTCTTGGAATAATTATAACAATGGGCCATATGTCTGAAGGTGCAGAAGTGGTGGGTCACCATGTAGCTTCCGCTCTTGTAGGAACCTTTCTGGGAGTCCTTCTTGCTTATGGATTCGTAGGCCCCCTGGCAAACAATGTGGGCATACAGGGACAGCTGGAACTTCAATTTATGGCCTGTATAAAACATGGACTGGTGGCTTTTTCAAAAGGTAATACTGCAGCAGTTTCTGTGGAATTCTCAAGAAGATCTATCTTCAGTGATTACAGGCCGGGCTTTAAAGAAGTGGAAGATGCCTGTAAAGCACTGAGAGGTGCTGCTAAAACAGAATAAGGTGCTCTATGTCTAAAGAACAGCCAATAATCATAGTTAAAAAAAAGAAAAAAGGTCATGGAGGCCACCACGGAGGAGCCTGGAAAGTGGCTTATGCCGATTTTGTGACTGCAATGATGGCACTGTTTATCGTGCTCTGGATTCTCGGACAGAGTGAGGAATCCAAGAAAGCTGTTGAATTTTACTTTAACAATCCCGGTTTATATATGACCAATCCTAAAGCCTTTGAACAGGCATTGATAAAACGTCTTGAGGAATCGTATGGAACAACCGGGCTCGTATCCGAACAAACTCCAACTCATCCCACGGAAGAACCGAAACCTTCACCTACTGCCGATCCGAGAGAAAAGAGCAAGGAATTGATGGAAGTAGTGGCTAAAGAAATAAAAATGAAAATAGCTTCCCTGCCGGAATTTAATAGTATTAAAGATAAGGTAACGATAGAGGTATACCCTGATTCTGCCGTCATAGATCTGATGGAACCGGAAGGAACCTACTTCTTTGAACTGGGAGATTCTAATATGAAACCGAAGGCGAAAAAGCTTCTTACCATTATTACAAAGGAATTAAACAGGCTCAATAATAAGATAATTATAGCAGGCCATACAGATAGCAGGCCTTTTATCTCCGGAGGAAGAAACTATACGAACTGGGAATTGTCGGCAGATAGAGCCAATAATGCCCGTAGAATAATGGAAGAAGCCGGATTTAATCCAAAGAAAATAGTTGAAATCAGAGGCAATGCCGATAAAGATTTGAAATATCCTGATAAACCCGATAGCCCCGGTAACAGAAGAATAACGATAAGAGTCCTTTTTGATGATAAAAAAGATGAAGATAATGTTAAAAAGAATGATGAAAAGCATACAGATGTTCCGACAGAGAATAACAGTCACCATTAGAACTATTTTTTTATTGATAGGACTATTTATTCATACGTCTTTAGATGGATGTAATACCCAAAAAACCTTTTATAATAAGCAATTGTCTTCATAATATTCTGCTCTGTTGTCATTTGTATTTTCCGCGATAATTATTTATAATTACTATAGAAGATTATACAGTCAGGAGGTATCATATGTTTTTTCAGTGTTCATGGTGTGGCACTTTTTTCCTGAATGATATTACCCTGAGCGGGCCAAACCCGTTAAATACTAATCTCTCTCATGGAATTTGCTGTAAATGCAAAATTGATATGGAACATTCTTATTTTTCGGAAAAAGAAATGAGCGGTAATTCTGTAACTGCAATTGCAGTTCTTTCATGACCTGATATGTTAACGTGGCCCGGTACCCGGCAGAAATTTTTGTATTTTTTGAACAAGTAATTCCGGTGTAAAAGGTTTTTTTACATAATCATTACATCCCGCCTCAATAGCGCTCATTACATCCTTCTTTGTGTCAAGACAGCTTATGGCTATGACAGGTATATTGCGGGTTTTCGGATCTCTTTTCAATATACTTATAGCATCTACACCGTTCAAAGCGGGGAGCAATATATCCATTAATATAAGGTCAGGTCTTTCCTGTAATGCTTTATTTATACCGCTTCTGCCATCAGTAGCTTCGATTATTCTGTAACCTTCTACATTCAGTATCGTATGAACCATAAGCCTTACTATAGAATTATCTTCTACTACGAGAATAAGAAAATGTTTTTGCCTGTTTTTTTCTTCTATCTGTATTTCCTCTGTTTTTGTCGGCCCGGACAGGGAATTCTCACCGGAGACTTCGTGGGGCATTTTTTTATCTAAAAATTTTTTCCCGCATCTCTCACATGCAATGGCGCCGTGACTGTTGTTAAATGAGCAGAGGCTGCATATCATAATATTAATCCTGATCTGTAATATTTGTTTCCAGTTACCGGAACAGGTAAATTGTCTATAAATTATTCAGCCAGTGAATAGTGAGCATGTTCTATAAACTCACTATTCACCGGTTTGTAGCGATTGATTATTGTAACAGACTGAGCACTGCCTGCTGGGATTGATTGGCCTGTGTCAGCATTGCAAGTGACGCCTGCTGTTTCACCTGGTCTATTGTCTGCTGTAATACTGCTTCTGCATAGTTTACATCTATTTCCTGGGCCAGAGAGCCTTCAAGGTTTGCTTTGTAAGTTTCGCTGTTGGAAATACTTACCTGGAGACGGTTCTGCATGGAACCTATTTTGGCTCTTTCATTGGTTATTCTGTCTATGGCATCATCAATCATACTGACACTGTTCTTTGATGAAAGAGACGTTTTAACGTCAAGCTGGGTGATTCGTAATCCGTAAGAACTCATATCACCGACGCCTATAAGCATTTCTTCACCGGCATTTGCTCCGATCTGGAAAGCAATGGATTTATCGTCCTGAACACCTGCATCATATGATGTAATACGTAATACGGCGGTTTTGCCTATATCAGCGGTGAGGTCTACCTGATTGAGATGAAATGTAAGTCCGGAAGTTGTATAAAAACCGGTTAAGTCAACATCCTGTCCGCCGGAGGAATGTACATTTGCTATTGTTGTCAGGGCAGCAGTGCCGAAATTACCTATTGAATCAGAAGCAAATATCTGGGCATCTACGCTGTTACCGTTGGCAACCAGCTTGATCTGGAATGTAACGTCATAAGTATTTGTAGTTGTATTAACGGTTACGCTGCCGGTTCCTACATCCTGTATCAAACTGGTAGCACCGGTACCTGCTCCCTGAAGTGTAGATTCATTTACAGTAATGTTTGTAAGAATTGTTCCTGCAGCTGCTTTTGATGCGACACTGTTTTTTATGTCACCGTTTAACAGGTGTCTCTCTTTATATCTCGTATCTCTTGCAATTCTATCCAGTTCTTTTCTATAGTCATCAATCTGTTTCTGATAATTCAAACGATCTGCATCTGTTGTGGCATCATTTGATGCTTTAACTGCAAGCTGTCTCATGCTCTGAAGAATATCCTGCATGCTTGACAGCGCTTTATCTGCTGTAGAAAGCAGCTTGTCTGCCGCTTTACTGTTTTCAATACCTACGCCCACACCGTTTTTCTGTGCCGTAAGCCTCTGAGAAGTGGCAAGAGCTGCAGGGTCATCCTGTGCTGATTGCACTCTTTTCCCTGTGGCAATCTGAGACTGAGTTTTACTCAGATTATTCTGGGCAAGGTTGAAATTTTGAAGGGCTATAATACCGGCGGGATTATAATTAATACTTGGCATGTTAAATTCCTCCTTGAATATATTTTAACAAAAATTTCTTTTCTTTACAAGTTTATAAAGATCTCTGGAAATCTTAGTACCACACCAGGTAAAAGAGTATCCAAAAAATTACGTATCATGTGCTTATATAAAGTTTCTGCTCCCGTCACGCGTCACGATATATAAGATTTTGGTTACTAACGACCATGACCTGTTCGGTCACAACGAAGTATGAGAATGTGTTCCTCCCGTCACGCGTTACGCGTTACGCGTTACGATTCTCATATAAATTTATCTGTTACGGTACTTAGAATAATAGATCCAGAATTCTTGTGAGAATTCCTCTTCTGTCTTTTATATCTCCCAGTTCTCCTTCTATATCTACTATAAGGTCGGCAATCTGTGATGAGTATATGGTATTTTCTGCCGATACGTCTCCCGGTCTTACTATACCTGTCACATTTAATAGCTGATCTTTATCTCCTATGGAAATCTGCTGGTGACCTGTGACAAGAAAGTTTCCATTGGGCATTATCTGCTGAACTACTACACTCATGGTGGACCTGAAAGAAAGCTGACGTTTACCTGTTTCGGAACTGGAATTCCCATGATTACCGTTCAGGGAAAGAGGGGTAAATTCATCGGTTCCTTCCAGATTAAGAGGCAGAAAACTGAGGCCTACATTCATTTTTCTTGTTATTTGAGATGTATTGGTAGAGTTTATCTGTGTGTCAGGCTGTACTATTACTGTTATAATATCTCCTACCTGGCTTGCCCTGCATGACAGGTCAGTCAGCAGAAAAGTTTCCTTTCTTGCAGTTTCCGGCCTGAAGATGGAGCCTGCATAAGATAAGGATGTATTAAATATTATTAATAATATGATTAAATATTTCATTTTTATAATCTCCTTATATTATGGTAGATAAAAAATTTACTTTATATTTATTAACACAGTTCCCGGTTCTATAACAGTTCCCTGTAACATTTTACCGGAATCAATATTAACTACAAAAATTGTATCGCCAATCCGTCCGTTCTGCCTGGCTTTACCGAGAGCTCTTACTTCCATTGTACCGGTTTTTGCTACAATATAAACCTGTTCTCCCTGATGCACAACAACAGGACTGGCAATTAATTTTTCAGTTATAATATTTCCTCTCTTTATACCGGTCAGAGCTACCATGTCTTTTATCTGTTCCATGGATGTAAGGGCATCTCTGTTAAACTGTGTGATTTCTCTGTTTTCTATAGTTAATATATCGTAACTGAAAAATTCTCCGGATTTTATATCTTTTTTTGCCACTATTACATCAAGATAAACTTTTAGATTGAGTGTGACACATACTTTTTTTACACATGTTTTATTTACCAGTATCTCTATAAAAACTGAAATATTTCCTATGGAACTTGTATTCTGTGAGCATGATGGAAACAGGGTTATTTCTCCCGGCGGTAATACTGAATCAGGAACCTGAGATTGTGCAGTGATTTTTACCTGTTCTTCTTTCCACGGCAACTGACCTTTAAGGAATTCTACAGCCTTATTTACCAGAATATCGCCGGAAATAATCTGGCTCTTTCCTGTTACTTTAATATATTCAGGTATCTTTAACTCGATAGAGTTTACATCAAAACCTTTATGCTGGAGTAGCATTTTTATCTGTGACCCG
>JBEHWO010000414.1:0-5916 GCA_040217695.1 Vulcanimicrobiota bacterium
TGCGACTGGGAATTAGTTAATTTAACAAAATTAATTAATACTGAGAAGGATAAGGTTAGCTTCTGGCTAACAACGTCGTGTTCCAGAAAACTTATAAGTAGATACTCCTATTTATAGGTTTTTATAGATTTAATTCGACGGTTTCAGACTTGCACGGACAGATTGACAGGCACATATTTTGTAAATACAGGTTTTACAGTCTTTTGTAAATCGATTTAAAGAGTGAAAATAGAAAAAAGTGATATTTATGAAACTATTAGATCATATTTCAATAGACGTAACGAATTTATGTTCAAAAAAATGCCATTTCTGTTACAATAAAAGTTTTCCCGCAGGTAAAACATGCTGGGAAAAGGAAGAATTATCTTCTTTCATAGAAGACTGTGCTTCTCATGGCGTAAAAGCAGTCTCCCTCGGAGGGGGAGAACCACTTGAGTATAATGGAACCTTTGAGATCCTGGAAAGATTAAGAGGAATGCTGTTCAGGACAATAATAACAAATGGATTACTCCTTCATGGTACTATATTGAAAAATCTTGTAACAGTTTGCCCCGATGCAGTCCAGATTTCAATCCATGCTCCTGAAAAAATGGAAGAGGTAAATAGAGTAATCCGACAGGTAAAGGTTTTTGAAGATTATGGCATTAAAAGCGGTATAAATCTTCTTGTGTCACATTCTAAACTGGCCAGTTCTGTCAGGGCTGCAAGAAAAATAAGGTTATCAGGTATAGGTAATGAAAGAATTGTTTATATTCCCATGCGTTTTTACGATACACCTTCACCTGATGAGGTAGCCCTGGTTGCAGGAGGGAAACCCTTTCAATCTTCCCGGTGTCTTATAAAATGTAATTACAGTCCATCTTTTTGTTCAATCAAATGGGATAAAAGTGTTTCTCTCTGTTCCTATGCAGAAAATCGCAGGAAAATTAAGTGTCTTACATATAAAGGACTTTTAGAAAGCCTCCCTTCTTTCCCTGAGGTAATTCCCAGGAATACTGTAATGTCAACCTATCCTGTAGCCCACAGTACGGATGTAATATGGTTTGCCCTTGATGCAGACGGTCATGCAGGGTGTTTTGAAACAGGGCAAAATGGCTATATCCCGGAAAAGGCGTATATAATAGATCGTGAAGAGGCCTCCTCATATCCTCTTACATACCCTTCCCTGAGAAAGAATAAACAAACAAGAGCCCTTATTGATCTTGATGGACTTATAGTGCCGGGGGTCAGTCCTCCACGACATCTGGTAAAACCGGATAATATTTATGAAAGGAGAAATCTTTTTTTTCTGCCATCCCGTGAAATTCTTGAGAAGGATTTTTTAAAAGGTTACACTATAACAGAATTTCCATCTAATGCAGGTATAGCTATATCAATAAAAGAACCTGTAACAGAGAAACTCTGGAATATATTGCACGGCAGAGAATTATGTATGAGTTGTTTTGCCGATAGTCCGAGAAGTGAAGCTCTTCTGCACAGTAAGAATGGTATATTTACTTATTACAATTTAACTTATGATGGAGGAAAAGAACCATTCATATATACATACAGCAATGTTGATAATATGGAGAATAGGATTGATGACCTTTATTCTCGTGTAGCTGTACCTGAAAGGCCTGCTACTGTAGAGGAACTTTCCATTTCGGCTCCTTATCTTTCTGAAACGTTTAGATTTCCCCGGTTATGTTTTGCTGAAAGACCTCATATCCATCCACGTGTAGAAGTCTTTAAATACAATAAAAAAGATTTTGATAGCTGGTTAAAAATGGAGCCATATAGTAAAGTAAGAAGAATACTAAATATTCTCTCTGGATGGTATATGGAGAATGCCCTCTGGAATGCAGAAAATGCAGAAAAAAAAGGTGATATTGAAAAAGCAGAGTATTATCTTAAAAAGGCTATAGAGTTTGAACATTCCTGGAATTATTACCTTTTAAAGCTTTAGTGGGAAATTTTGTCCGAGTTAATGTTGTGTGATATAATATAACTATTGTTATTCAGGTATACCATATAATAATTCAGTAAGGAGGTAATTATTAATGAGCGCAGAAAGTGCAAAGAAATTCATCGAAAGAATGAAAACGGATGAGGACTTTAGAAATAAAGTAACCGAATGTAAAGACAATGAAGCCAGGAAGGCTTTTGTAGAAAAAGAGGGATTTAACTTTTCACATGACGAGTTAAAGAAGAATACTTCGGAACTGTCTGAACACGAGCTGGAAAGCGTGTCTGGTGGGGAGCGTCGAAGTTGTACCTGGATGTCAAATGATGACGAATCAGCACTTATATACTAGTTTCTTCGTTGCGGTATGTGAGTTAGATGTTGAATATAGCCGGCGATTTCATTTTATCGCCACCCCATGTATAGATCAAATTACTCAACTTAATACCGGCCTTTCATAGAACGGACGCTGTTAAGAATTTTAGTGTAATTTCTTTGATTTTAGTATAGTTACGTGTAAAAACAAAATCAACGTAATTGAAAAAAACAATATTTCTTTCATAAATAAAACTTTTTCTAATTCATACCTTCTAATGAAAAGAACACGGTTATACTAACATGTTTTTCTTCGCTTTCCCTTATGAAAAAAGGAAAAGATTAATGTCAAGAATGAATTTTCAGTAAACGCACGGGGACGGAGTAAATGAAAAAATAATGCCGGTTAAACGTTGTATACCTGCGCCGGCACAGGTGATAGGTAGAAATACGGAGAAAGAATATGAAAATAATTAAAAAAGGAGACATTTATGAATATTACAGAGAGAATTTTGTCGGGGCTGCTTGTTGCTCTGACTATCGTTTTCATTTTATCGCTTATGTTAAATAATGGAGGAAATATTATGGCAAAAACACAGGAAACTGTTGCGGAAAAAAACAAAGCAATAGTTCAGAAATACTATGAATATTACTCGAAAGGGGATATAAACGGTATAAGATCCGTTATGGCAGATGATGTGGAATGGACCATCCCGGGCCATCATCCCCTTTCAGGTACCAAAAAAGGTGTCGAGGAAATAGTAGCTTTCTTTAAAGAACTTCAGAAAAGCAATTTTAAAGCGGAAGTGATTATTCTGGAGGCAAATGAACATTATGTTGTAGACTGTCACAGGGGCTGGGGAGAATATAATGGCCGCAAAGTCGATATGAACTGGGTTCTTTTATTTAAAATAGAAAACGGAAAAATAAAAAAGGTTCAGAATTTTGCCGGTGATCAACATGAAGCAGATGCTTTCTTCTGGTCTGCTTACAGATTGAAACCCATACCGGAAAGATTAAAATAAAATAAAAGAGGGGGAGAAAAAATGAAAGTAAGATTTATCTGTATTATGTTTATCCTGTATCTTCTGTTTACGGGATGTAATCAGAATTCTCATGCAACACCTGTGCCGGAAACACCGGCACCTGCTACGGAGATATCGGGGAAAGAAACTCAACCGCCTCCGACGGCAGAGGCAACGGAGCCTCCCGTTGCGGAAGTAAGTCAGGTTCCTGTCAAAGACGGGACTCCTGCCGGGAAACCCGGTAAAGGTGATATAAAATCCATCAGTAAAAGTTACACGGATTTCGGTTTCAATCTTTTTTCAGAAGTGGAAAAAGAACATAAAGGGAAAAATATCTTTATATCTCCTGCAAGTGTGGCTTTTGCTCTCTCTATGACCGGAAACGGCGCGGAAGGGACTACGGGAGATGCTATGGCAGGAGTTCTTCAATTCAAAGGTATGGGCATTGATGAAGTAAATAGTTTAAATAAACTGTTAATGGAAGAACTGTCAAGATCCAATTCCAATATTGAACTTTCTATCGCAAATTCCCTGTGGTGCAAACCTGATATGACATTTAAACCCGATTTTATCGGCAGATGTAAAGATTTTTATGATGCGGAGGTAAGTAATAAATTTGACGCAAATGCCATAAATTCGTGGGTGAAAGAAAAAACAAAAGATAAGATAAGTAAGATTATAGATAAAATACCGGAAGAAGCAATACTCTATCTTATAAATGCAATATATTTCAAAGGCACCTGGAAAACGGAATTCGATAAGAAAAAAACAGAAGATAAAGATTTTTTCCTTCTTAACGGCAATAAAAAGAAATGCCCCTTTATGAGTCAGAGAGGGGATTTCAGTTATTACAGGGGAGATAAATTTCAGGCAGTAAACCTTCCCTATGGTGACGGAAGCACCGGCATGTATATCTTTCTTCCCGATGAAAAAACAGGACTCGACGAATTTCAGAAAAATCTGACCGGAAAGAACTGGAAGAAGTGGATGAAGGATTTTCGAGTGAAGGAAGGAGATGTAATTCTTCCCAGGTTTAAAATAGAATATGAATTACTCCTCAATGATTCACTCACAGCTCTCGGTATGGGAATTGCTTTCGACCGTTTGAATGCAAATTTCAGGAATATGTGTGAATTTTCCAAAGAAGACAATGTTTATATAAACAGGGTAATACATAAAACCTTTGTGGAAGTGAATGAAAAAGGTACTGAAGCCGCTGCTGTCACTGCAGTGGAAATGGGTCTTTTTGCTACTTCCGTAAACCCTGAACCGCCTGACAGGTTTTATATGCTTGTAGATCATCCTTTTTTCTTTGTCATAATGGATAATAAGACAGGTCTTATTTTGTTTATGGGTTCTGTAGTTGAGCCGTAAATTATAGTATAATCCGGAGGAAACAGGGGTTTTGTTTCTTAGAAGTTTGATTGTATTCATGATGATACAAGGAATTTTCGCACTTTAAATTGTTATTTGACAAAAATCGTAAGCAATATTTTCCCTGTTTCCCCCGGATTACCCTACTCACTATTCACTATTTTATCATCACCGTATACTCATCCTTATAAGTTCCTCTCCTGGATTTACTGTGAGTAAGAAGTGTATCCCATGAACCGTTTTTATATGAACCTATACCTGCAGTTACTTCAGATGGTAAATCCTGCGGGATATTGCTTTCTATTATAACTTTATTTGCTCCTTCTTTCATAAAGCCTGTAACATCAATGGATGTATTTGTTTCAAAGGTTCCCACTATATAGTTATTTATATAAATATTAAAATATGTTCCCTGTTTTTTCCCTGTCATATCGATTCTCATTGTGCATTGAGGAATAACATCATATTTTCCCGGCACTATAAGATCATAGTCTTTCTCTGAAAATCCCTTTTTTATGGCTGTATGTTTCAGAAGGGTTTTCCACTGACCCTTTTTGTCTGTCACAATACTTGCAATAACATCTGTCTGAAGATTTTCTCCTATATCGTTCTTTATCTTTATTTTATTGAGTCCTTCCCTGAGATAATGAGTTATATCTACGGTAGTGTCTGAACCGAAAATCCCTGTCTGAAGGTCGTTTATTATTATTTCGAACATTGTTCCGTCCGTTCCGCCTGCCATTTCTGTTTTAAGTATATAGGTATGTTCAGGTATTTTATTTTCAGTCATATCAGGTATATTTATCTTATATACGGAGAGAGACACTCCTGCTTTTTTACGGCTGCACGTAAGTATGGGAGCCATTTTACCCCATCTTAAAGAACCCAGTGTAAGAGTCACCCTTCCCGAAAGATCTTTATCCACTTCACCTGTTATCTTTATTTCATTCTCTCCTTTTTTCATAAAAGGAGTTACATCCAGATTTACGGAGTCACTGTAAGAACCTGTGGGAAAACCGTTTATGTTAATATTGAAGGTTGTTTCAGGTGTCCCGTTTCCCATATCTGTCTTCAGGTTATATTCTTCTTTCAGAAGAGGAGATGTTATTTTACTCACGTCCGGTATATCCAGTTTGTATTTGACAGTATCCTCTCCTTTAGTTTTTCTTCTGTGGATTAAAAGAGGAAATTTTTTATTTCTCCATATGGCTTCTATTGTTAATTTTATATCAGAAGAAAGTTCTTCTTCTATGTTACTGG
>JBEHWO010000415.1:0-5891 GCA_040217695.1 Vulcanimicrobiota bacterium
GTGGAAACTCCTGTAGCGGAGACACCTGCCGTGGAAACTCCTGTAGCGGAGACACCTGCCGTGGAAACTCCTGTAGCGGAGACACCTGCCGTGGAAACTCCTGTAGCAGAGACACCTGCCGTGGAAACTCCTGTAACAGAGATACCTGCCGTGGAAACTCCTGTAACAGAGATACCTGCCGTGGAAACTCCTGTAGCAGAAATACCTGCAGAAGAAGTTTCTGTAGCAGAAGAAGCAGAATTACTGGAGCCGGCAGAAGAGGAAGAATTATGGATATGTTCCAAGTGTAACAGAGAAAATAGAGGTAAATCCAGATTTTGTTCCGGCTGCGGCGAATCGAAGGTTAAAGATGACGTGGTTACGGATGACCAGGGACAACCCAAAGTAGTTTATGCCGATCTCATCATATATGACAGTAAAGGTAACAGCAAAAGAGTTTCCCTGTTAAATGAGCGTATAACTATCGGAAGAGTAGATCCTCTTGCACAGATATATCCGGATATAGATCTTACCTTTTTTGATTCGGAGCAGATTGTCTCCAGAAGACACTGTGAGATATTCCAGAAGCCTCCGGGACAGTATTTCCTGGTAGACATAGGCAGTTCTAACGGAACGTTTCTGAACAGAAAGAAGATTCAGAAAGGTGTAAGTTTACTTTTAAATGATAATGATGAAGTTCATTTTGCCAAGACCAGAACTATTTTTTCTCAGTCTTTAGATTAAATTTAAAAAACTATTGACACAATGAATTTTTATCGCTATAATGATATGGTTGTAAAGAACTTTACAACCTTCGTCGCGGGGTGGAGCAGTCAGGTAGCTCGTCGGGCTCATAACCCGGAGGTCGCTGGTTCAAATCCAGTCCCCGCAATTATAGTTTCTAATATTGTGTAGTATTTATCAGGGATACTCAAAAGAGTATCCCTGAAATTTTAGGAGGTAATAATATGTATACTATTGATTTATCCATCCATGAACAACAACTTAAATGTGCTGTAGAAAGGGCCAGGGAGAAGAATATAATTATACCTACATTCAAGCAGATGAGAAATCCCGGTCTTATACCTTCCAGAATTAAAGAAAATCTTAAGTCCATTGGATTATGGGATGTAAATCCAAATAATTTATTCAGGATTACATGGAAGAACGAACCTGTTCCGACAGGCGGGCTTTTCGGTGATGTAAACTTTATAGAAATTCCGAAAGAAATTACAGGTGTTGATGCAAGAATAATTGCCCTGGTAGGTAAGTGGTTCCCTACAGGAGCTCATAAGGTCGGTGCCAGTTTCGGATGCCTTGTTCCGAGACTTGTTACAGGACAGTTTGACCCTACAAACCAGAAAGCAGTATGGCCTTCCACTGGAAACTACTGCCGCGGCGGTGCCTATGATTCAGCCCTTCTCGGATGTACTTCAATAGCGATTTTACCTGAAGAAATGAGTAAAGAGAGATTTCAGTGGTTATCCAGGATTGCAGGAGAAGTTATTGCCACTCCGGGATGTGAAAGCAATGTAAAAGAAATATTTGATAAATGCTGGGAACTCAGAAATACCAGGGGAGATAATATAATGATCTTCAATCAGTTTGAAGAAATGGGGAATCATTTATGGCATTATTATATTACAGGTCATGCCATGGAAGAAGTGCTTGATAAATTAAAGTCAGAAGGCTCGCAGTTCTTTGGTTCCCATCTCACTACAGGATCGGCAGGAACTATAGGATGTATTGATTATCTGAAGGAACTTTATCCGTCGGGGAAACTTGCAGTAGGTGAAGCGCTTCAGTGCCCTACATTATTATACAATGGCTTTGGAGGACACAGAATAGAAGGTATTGGAGATAAACATGTTCCCTGGATTCATAATATGAGAAATACCGATATGGTTATGGGCCTCGATGACGAGATATGTATGAATATGGTCAGATTATTTAACGAACCGGTGGGACATGAATATTTAAAGGAACAGGGAGTTAAAGATGAGTTTATTAATAAACTGGAACTCCTTGGCATTTCAGGTATAGGTAATATGGTCGGATGTATCAAAATGGCTAAATATTATGAACTGACTCATAAAGATATACTTATGACTGTATTTACCGATTCTATGGAACTTTATCAGACAAGGGTTCAGGAGCTGGAAGAAAAACATGGTAAATATACAAAGATGAATGCAGCAGTTGATTACAACAGGTTAATGAGCCTGAATGTTGATCATATATTGGAAATGAACTATTGTGATAAAAAACGTGTACATAACCTGAAGTATTTTACCTGGATAGAACAGCAGGCAAGAGAACTCAAGGAATTAAATGCCCAGTGGTATGATCAGGAATACTGGCACAGAATTCACAACCAGGTTTATGACATAGATAATTTAATTGATGCCTTCAATGAGAAAACAGGTCTCTTAAAATAAACTGTTATTAAAAAATTTATTATAAATTTTAAAGGAAAAGTTCTGCAAAAGCAGAACTTTTTCTTTATTCTATATAAAATTTTTTACGGGGGTGACTGAAAGTGGGAGTAATCTGTCATATTTGTGATTATGAAAACCTTGACGAGAGTCCTTTTTGTGAGAAATGCGGAGAAAGACTCAAGGAAATTCCGGTGAATAAATATGATATGCCTATAAAAATGCTTCGAGACATCGGTAACAGTCTTGCAGACAGACAGATGTCAGGTACTCAGGATAAAGTGGAAGAAGCATTCAATAATATTATGGAAATTTCCCAGATCATCCTGGATGATGCTCAAAAAGATCTGGAACGTAATTTATCTATAATGGATACTATGTCAGACCAGGTTCTGAATGAACTGGGAGAAGTAGATGAAGGGAAATCTCTGGAAGTATTTTCAAATTTTGTTTCTCAGTTTCAATCAGCTCAGGATCAGATCAATGAAGGCCTTGCCATAGCCAAAGAGGCCCTTCAGAAGATGAGAAGTTTTTCTGAACTTGAAGCAGGAAGCGGTAAAATAGACCTTGAAAGAGCTGCCTCTTTACTGCAGGGTGGTTTAAATACACTTGAATTTATCAGTGAAGAATCACAGGAACCGTTATTTTTAGAGTATGAAGATATAAAACCTGTTCCTGCCCAGATAATGGAAGCTATGGATCAGTTAGAAGAAATAATGTCTATGATGTCAGATTATATGGATACCGGTGATAGAGAAAATCTGGTGGAAATTATTGCTTCTTTTGACATGGCAAAAGACTCTATTCAGGATTTACTGGATTCTACAGGTGATGAACAGGCAAATAAAGAAGATGAAAGTATTCCCATTGGATACAGACGTCAGTTAAAACATATAGAAGAAGAAAAAACTCAGGAGAAAAGCGATGAAGGGGATTACCTGGAAATTCAGGAAGAATATAAAGATGAAGAAGAAAATCAGGATGATCAGTTGAATTCTTTACATAATGCTTTAGCAGAACACGGCGACGACGACATTAAAGAATAACCCTCTGTTGATTCTACCGGTGACGTTAAAGGTGACAAAATTTAAATAAAGACAGGTTCAATTGAAGCTATCTTTATTTTTTCTTTTTATTTCTCTTCTTCGTATTCCTCTTCGTATTCCTCTTCGTACTCTTCTTCTTCGTATTCTTCTTCTTCGTATTCTTCTTCTTTTACTTCTTCTGTTTTCTTATTATCATAGCCTGTTATTTCGTATTCTGCAACAGTACCTTCTTTCAATTTCATTCTGGATTTTTGAAGTATCACCGTAATTTTATTGAGTTCTTCTTCCAGGCGTGATAATATCTCATCTGCATATTCATCTGCCCCTTTTACTATATTTAACTCTTCTTCTCTGGCCCTGCGCAGTATTTCTTTTGCCTGTATCTTTGCTTCTCTGTTCAATTCCTGTTCTGAAATCATAAAATTAGTTTTTTCCTTTACCTCGGAAACCAGTTTGTCAGCTTTTTCCCTTGCATTTTCTATTATTTGCTGACCTTCTTTGGTAATCCATTTCGCCTGTCTGATTTCTTCCGGTAAGTTTGTACGCATTTTTTCTATTAAATCAAGAAGCCTGCCGCTGTCGATTACTATTATACCGGTCAGGGGAACCCTGTGTTGATTTTTTATAGCTTCCTGAATTGCATCTAATACTTTATGAACAGTAATGATAGATTCCTCCTTTTATTGAGAATCGTAATGCGTGACGCGTAACGCGAGGACACATTTTTATGCCTGATTTCATTCATGAATTCTGGTATAACTGGTATAACTGGTATAAAATGATAGAAAATTCTGACCATATTTTATTTTTCTTGTACAGTTCAGTATTCCTATGTTTTCTGAATAGTCTTTATATACAGGGTGATGTATTACAAGAACACCATTATCTTTAATCAATTCTTTTTCTGATAAAATTTTCATTACTTCCTCTACATGTAATTCCGGAAATGGCGGATCCAGAAATATTATATCGAATGTTCCTTCCAGTGTTTTTAGAACGTTAAAAACATCACTTTCTATAAGGGTGCTCTGTTTTTCAAATTCAAGTAATTTTATATTATGTTTTATTATACTTATTGCTTCACGATTTTTTTCTATAAAAGTAACATGAGCTGCCCCGCGGCTGATAGCTTCAAGGCCTATACTTGCAGTTCCTGAAAAAAGGTCCAGACATATTGAGCCTCTTACTCTATTCTGAATAATATCGAATAATGATTTTTTTATTCTCCCGAGCATAGGACGTACATGAAGACCTTTACAACTCTTTATTTCTCTGCCTTTTTCCGTGCCTCCCAGGATTCTTAAATTCCCCATAATATTACGACACCCTTCACCCCGGAGCGTTTAATAAAACACCCCTGCTCACTTCATATTATAATCGTGACGCGTTACGCGTCACGCGAGGAAAGAGACTATTAATAAATTTCCATTCCTTAATAAAACGCCCCTTGCCACCCTTCACTCTTCACTAATTTTTTTGACAATTATCTCTAAAAGATTTAAAATTCAGTAGAACTCAAAATTTCGACATTCTCTATATTAATCCTTTTAATTAGATATTATAGTTAACTCCATAACAATTTGCAAATTATTTTTATATAAATATTCTGTATAAAGAAAGGAAGTATCATATTTTGAAATTTAAAAGAGTGGTAATTATGGCAGGTGGTATAACAGGGGATAGAGAATTTTTTTCAAAATTTTTTTCAAAAGAAGATTACATAATATGTGCAGACGGAGGATTGAGAAATGCCGAATATCTGGGATTGCTCCCTGATCTGATAGTAGGAGATATGGACTCTTATGACGGAAATCCTGATAAATTCTCCTGTAAGATAATTTCTTTTCCGGAGGAAAAAGATAAGACTGATACGGAACTTGCAATTGAGTATGCCAGAGATGTTTCGCCATGTGAGATTATCATAATAGGAGCCCTTGGCAGACGTTTTGATCATGCTCTCGGAAATGTCCATTTATTATTTAAAGGTTTTACTATGAGGATCCCTGTCGTTATTATAGATAGCTATCAGAGAATTGACCTGGTATGGAAGGATTTATATATAGACTCGGGTAAAGCCGGTGATGTTATTTCTCTTATTCCCTTCACCGGTGAAGTAACAGGTATCGTTACAGCCGGTTTAAAATATCCTCTTCACGATGGTATTCTTTACGCCGGAGAAACAAGAGGGATAAGCAATGAGATTTTACAGATACCTTCTACCATAAAGATAAAGAGCGGGTTGCTTCTGGTTATAAGAAATTTTAATAAGATTTAAGCCTTTAACCATGAGCATTTCTGAAAGATTTGCTTTTTTATCCGTAATTTGGTAAACTAACACCTGAAGAAAGACAGATCTCGTGACGCGTAACGTGTGACAGGTAGGAAGCCCTTTATTACATGCTTATGCTCGGGTCAATAAGATTTTTTGTTT
>JBEHWO010000416.1:0-5880 GCA_040217695.1 Vulcanimicrobiota bacterium
AATAGTATAATTTGTAAAATTATCAAAAAATGAATAATGTAATATTTATTAAAGGTCTAAATAGTAGAAAATAACCAATAAGTGAGAAAGGAATTTTACGAAATTTTATCGGTAGGCTAGGATTTTTCCGACACGCTCTAAATAAATTATTACAATTTAGAAATATAATAGCTCATGGAGAAAATGCTCTGAGCGTAGATGTGACTCATGTAACTGAGTTTATTTCAATAATTGAAAATTTAATGTGGGACATTGTTATCAATGTTGAAAATTGTGAAAAAACAAAAACATATTTAAAATAACGCATTAAAATACATCATATAACAACTGTCTTTACTCTATTGACCGATCCCATTGGCTGATTGATAAAAAGGCAAATCGTAAAGAGATTGAAAAGGAAGAAACAGTTATTAACACCTAACTACCGAAAGAAACGAATTTAATCCATATATTGCGAAGTGGATACGCCCTCATTAAGGGCCTATCCACCCGGCACCCAATCAAAGATTAAAAACCCCTACATTACCTATTTCCACTGTATCATCCTGTTTCTCTTTACCTCTATGAATTAATTCCCCTTCCCTGGTGCGCATGAGCAATGATATGACCCCCAATTGCTTTTCATCTGCAGTGATTTCACCGAAATTATCAATAGCTTCGATTTTTTCCATCATTAGTTTCGGCTCCGCCTCAGGAGAAACTTCCATTTCACCCCTTACGACATAGGTTATTTTCTCAGGACTGTATTCAATTTCCGACTGTGTGAGGGTATGTTCATTGTCTACTTCTATAAGCCTGCCTTTATAGGAAATTATTTTCGGTGAAACACTGTCATTTATAGAGATAACAGCTTCACGTAAATTTTCATGACATAATATGACATCACAGGTTTTCATAGATTTTATGTGCTTAACTAAATCGTCGGAGGAAATATCCCCGGCAAACCTCACTGTCTGCCTGGCATAAATACATGCACCGTCGAACCTTTTCAGAGACACTTTATCCAGATTGAGTTCTTCTTCCGCACAGATATAACCCCGCGGAATAATTTCCATTTTCTGAGATTTTTTATCTTTTAATTTGCCGTAGAGAACTTCAAGATATTCCTCTCTCGTTATAATTTTACCGAATAGGTTGATTTCTTTTATCTTTTCTTCGAAAAGTTTTATGTCTATCTCTGCGGACAGATTGATCTTTCCGAATACCATCAGAGACACAGGACTTTTCAGGGAATTGAGATATGAATTGTCAAATGAAAGTGTACCTGTTACAACCTCTGTGCCGTCTCTGTAAGACAGCAGTTGACCTGTCATATGAGTCAGTCTGGACTGTAAAGAAAGTAATATGTTTTCCGGGCACAGTATCTGACCTGTCATAACAATCCTGTCTATAGATTTTTCTATGTCTTCTTCCGTTACGTCAGAAAGAAAAACAAGCTGTCCCGTAACAACCATGGTCGCAGGTGAAGTATGGGCCTGTATCATATTATGAGATATGGATACCTGTCCTGTGTAAATACAGCATTTATCAGGCACCTCCATGGAAGAGCCCAGGTTTACTATATTCAGTTTTGAAAGAATTGATGCTGTTTTTCTGTTATAGATAACTGTGCCGACATTCCCTATGGTGAGAATATCTTTAATTGATTCTTCACTGGCATTCCTTATATCCAGTACTCCTACATTTTTTATTATTCTTTTCATAAATATTTCCTCACTTTTCTTTAAAATTTTCGGTTTTCCATAATGTTTTTCTTGCCTTATTTATGGCAAGATGCAGGTTGTATCTTACAGTGCCGGCCGGAAGAGAAAGTTCTTTTGCAATTTCCGAACTGTTCATGCCGAGCCAGTAACGTTTGAAGACTATATCACGCATATGTTCAGGGAGCGATGCCAGAAATATTCCGGAGTCGATAAATAAATCCACGTCAAATCCTTCGGTGATTTCCATATCTTCCTCTATTGGAACTTCCCGTTTTTCTCTGTTTTTAAGATCTAAAAAGCAATTTTTCAATACTGTGAAGAGCCACGATCTCCTTTTATATTCGGGAAGTATTGCAAGTAGTTCACCGTTCTGAACTGCCCTGGAAAAAGTCTCCTGCACAAGTTCTTCCGCACAATCGCCGTCTTTACAGAGAGATCTGCCGTAAGATGTTAATTTTTTACTGTATCTGTCATATAAATCTTCTATTAATTCTGTCATAAATACTTTTTCTTACCTGACGGAGTTTATTCCTGTTATTTCTCCCTTTCAATAAAATCCTTTTCTGGAAAAATTTCTCCCCTGTGTCACCTCCTTATCAGTATGACAGATATACAGGTAAAAGTGTTGGAATTTTTGTTTTATAAATCAGAGGAATCCAGGAGGAAGGTTTATAATATCTTTAATAGCCAGCAATTCTATTAACATGAAAAACAATCCCTGAAAGAGCCTGAGAAAATTGCCGGGATTGCTCTTGAAGCAGCCGAATGTACCGGTAATCAAAATATTCTTGCCAGACTATTACTTTATTATTCAAAAAGCTCTCACACTGGTGATTATAAATATTTCTTCTATAAAAAGGTTTTAATTTTTATCACAAGAATTGAGTTATAAATAACCTTTAAAGAAAGGCTTTATGTTATGAAAAATTCCCTGGAAGAACAGATAATATTTTATCATGAAAAGACAAAACACCATTTTCATAATTATGCCAGAGGGCCTGATGGCCTGGACTGGCGAAATCAGCCTTTACCTTTCAGATTTTACAGAGGTTCAGAAATGTTGCTCCTTCCATTACTTGAAAAAGATCCTGATGCAGACTATGAAGGACTATACAGGGAAAATAATCAATGCAGTTTTACACCCGAACATATTGCAGGTTTTCTGGAATTATCACTCAGTCTTTCTGCATGGAAAGAAGTCCCTGGCGAGAGATGGTCTCTACGCATCAATCCTTCAAGTGGAAATCTGCACCCTGAAGAGGCGTATTTAATATTACCTTCTACAGGTAACATTACATGCGGTATCTATCATTACAATTCCTTTCTTCACTGCCTCGAAAAAAGAGCAGAAGTGCCTGAAGAATTATGGCAGAAGGTTAAAGAACATTTTAAAACAGAAGGTTTTCTTGTAAGTCTTTCCAGTATATTCTGGAGAGAAGCATGGAAATACGGAGAAAGGGCCTTTCGTTACTGCAATCATGATACAGGTCATGCCCTGGCATGTTTACGATTTTCTGCCAATCTCTTCGGATGGAAGATGAAATATTTAAATTCTATGTCCTGTGAGGATATTGAAAAAATTCTCGGCTTCCATAAGACAGATTGGAAGGAACTTGAGGAAGAATACGGGGAAGTTTTATGTTATGTATATTCATCTTATGATGATATACCGGGGAAACTTCCAGATGACATAATTCTTTCATTTTCCAGTCTTTCTTTTAATGGTATACCTGATAAACTGAGTATGGAAAAGGTTAAATGGGATATTATCTATGAAACCGCAGAATCTGTAAAAAAACCACAGACAGAGGAATATCGTTATGATTACGGAAAAAAAGAACCGGAATTCCTGTGTAATTCACATCTAAAGGCTTCGGAAATTATAAGGTGTAGAAGAAGTGCTGTAGATTTTAACAGATATTCTTCTATTATAACAAAGGAAGCATTTTTTTCTATTCTGGATAGAACCCTTCAGAGGAATAATACTGCACCTTTTGATATTGAAATCTCCATGCCATCTGTACATCTGTTTATATTTGCCCATAATGTTAAAGATCTGGATAGAGGTATTTATTTTTTCATAAGAAATCAGAAGGATCTCGAAGAAATAAAAAATCTTTCTCATCCTTCATTTCTATGGAAAGAAGTAGAGAGAGATTTTCCTCTTTATCTTTTAAAAAAAGGTAATTTTAGAGAAGAAGCAAAAATTATAAGCTGTATTCAGGATATAGCAGGAGACAGTGCTTTTTCACTGGGAATGATAGCAAAATTCAGAGACACAGTAGAAAAAGAACCCTGGAAATATGCCCATCTTTTCTGGGAAACAGGTATGATAGGACAGGTTTTATATCTTGAAGCAGAGGCAAAAGGCCTCAGAGGAACAGGTATAGGATGTTTTTTTGATGATGAAGTTCATATGATGGCCGGTTTTGAAGATAATACCTATCAGAGTCTCTATCATTTTACCATAGGAATGCCTCTCGAAGATGAAAGACTCATAGATTGTCCTCCATACTACCATCTGAAACGTTTATACAATGATGAGTGTTAAAAATTCTACAAAAATCAATCCCAGTCTCCTATCAACACAAAAGGTGCCCAGAAAAAAGGATGGCCGTATTTATTTATCATATCAAGTTCTGCTAACCTTAAAGACTGAGATTTACTCCTGCCTTCTTTAAGATAGAAATAAAATTTCTACCTGACTTATAATTATTTTATCAGATAAATACTATCAAAAAACATGATATAAGTCAAAACTGCCTGAAAAACGGTTTTCTCCTGTTAGCTCTATTAATCCATCTATAAAAAGAAGGAATCCGGGAATAATTTCGAGAAAAAGATGATTTAAATCAGAGAACCTTAAGGGAAAAAACTATTGCATCTATGAAAAAATTTTATTTATCCTTAACCTTTATCCTTCTGTCTTTAATATTAATATTTCATTTTTTTTATACAGGAAAGAAACAAATTCTTTTCCTTTCCACTCCTGTACAGACTGCAGAGATAAATAATCCAGATGATTTAATAACCCTTTTAGACAGTGCCACTTCTTACGATGAAAGAAAACATATACTTGAGTTAAACAGAGACAGAATAAAACCCGAATCAGTAATAAAAATAATGGTAAAATCCGTTTACACCCCGTCTGCTGCTAAAATGAAAAACCTGGCTCAGATTGCCGTTGAAGTAGGAGAGTTCACAGGCGACATGGAATAAAAAAAACGTTAATAGAAAAACTGACACCCGAAAAAATCATAAGAAAGAAGGTTATTAATTATGAAGAAAACTATTCTCATTATGTTCTTTTTTATCTTTTTCATGAATATTGCTGCATACGGGAATGAAAAATCTGCATATATTTTTCTGCAACCCGTTAATGATGAGAAAGGACAGGTATTCCGGGAAAAAGACGGCAAGAAATATCCCATTCTAGAAGAAATTTCCGGCGACAGGGTGAAACCTATAGAGGAACTATTAAGAGACGGTATGCCTGCTTTAAGTCTGAGGCTGGATAGAATGGAAAAAATTTTTATACTCAATCAGAAACAGGAGGCTGAATTTAAAGATGAAGAAACATTGAAAATTTTCGCAGAACCTCTTTATATATGTCTTATAAAAGGTGGCAACAGGCCAAAATGCGGTTTTTTCCTAAAAAAAGGAGACGAAGTTATTGAAAAAACAAAGGTTTTCTATATAGAAATGCCTCCTGAAGCAAACCAGTTCGAAAAAATATTTTCTCATGAACATGGCCATCTTCTGGATTTTTATCTTTCAAATTACAATTTTCCCTGTTCTCCTACGAGGCCTGTTCATACCATATCTGCCATAACGGATTTTGAAATGGCTTTTATTGAAGGATGGGGAGAACATTTTGAGATAATGACAATAGATATGACAAAAAATCAGGAGATCAGAGATTTTTACAATCTGAACGACATGAAAGGCAAATCTTACTTTTTTTATCTTCAGGATATGCTTACCATAGCACAGTCCTTCAAGAGATATCTATGGGTAAAAGGAAATCTCTTTGCCTTCAAAAAAAACAACTATATTGCAGATGGTCTCACAGGGGAAGAATTTAATAAGAATTTTATGTATAACTGGATGAATTACAGTTTTTCCGGAGGAGAGCTGAAAAATGCCCAGCAGATGTTATCCTGTGAGGGAGTATGTT
>JBEHWO010000417.1:0-5853 GCA_040217695.1 Vulcanimicrobiota bacterium
ATAATTTTAAGGAGGAAGTATTTGTGTACAAAAAAATATTAAATTTTTTATTTATTTTCTTTCTCTGTCTCGTAATGTTAACAGGAAAAGCTTATTCACAGGGTACGGCACCAGAATCTACTCCTGCCGCACAGACGGGAGCCACAGAAGATGATAAAAAAACTGATAAAAAAACTGAAAAAACTGAAACAAAGGCAGAAGAACTCCAGATAGCTCTGGAGGTACTGAATATAAGTAAATTCGATCTGGCTTCAGGAAAGTACAGTGCCGAACTCGGTATATATGTATGGTTCGCCCAGCTAGATCTGCCGGCAGAGATTGACTATGATGTTTTTGAAAATGAAATACTGGGAAAAGTAAAAGATGATTATAAAAAAGAACTGGAAAAGTATTATGAATATGACGACCAGACTTATATGTATATTATGAAAGAAGATATAACTGAAGAAGAACAAATGGCAGCCTATGAAATCATAAAAGCATCAGGTTATTATGAAAACAATCTGCCTTTTGAACTGGTAAACGGTAAGATAGAAAAAAATGAAAAAACAGACAAACCAAAAATTGAAAGGATTGAAGATCCTGAAGATCCTACCTTTGTATACTATAAATTAACTGCAGAAATGTCATCAAAGCTGGACTTCAAGAATTTCCCTTTTGACACTCAGAATTTACCGATAAAACTGGCCAGCCCCTATATACTGTCTTATGTAGTATATAAACCCCTTGACGGAGTTACCTTATTACCTGACTCAATTGAATATTCATTATTTGAAACACAGGTACTGAGTAAAGCAGGCAGTGATGATAAAAATATAATTTTAAAGGCCTATCAGGCAAACAGTGAAAAAACTGCCTATGAAATAAAAGATGATGTCTCAAAAGAAGATGAAAAAAAGATAAAAGGTATATTTAATTCCATAGGTTTTAATTCCCTTATTTCATCAGGCGTAAAAATTCCGGGATGGACAATTAAAGAAGGAGAGCCGAAATATGGTGTAGATTCATATATGAAAGAAAAATTTTCTACCTTCACCTTTCCTATGACTATTACCCGTAATCGTCTTCCTGCCTTCATGAAGGTGCTTGTGCCTTTATTTATACTTATGCTTGCTTCTTTTGCAACATTAATTGTAGGCATCAGTGTTATAGGTAACAGATATACCATAACTGCAGGTATGTTGCTTGCATGTGCCATGTTGCATTTAAATGCCACTTCATCTCTTCCTCAGACAGGTTATCTTACTATGGCAGATAAAATTTTCATATCCAGCTATTTAAGTATTTTCCTGAATGTAGCGTCAAGTGTTATAATGATATTCTTCAATGAAAGAAAACAGGAAAAGAATGTTAAAATGGTATACAGTACCGCTTTATGGCTTATCCCGCTGCTGACAGTGTTGCTCTATGTGCTTGTTTTCACTCATGTATTATAATATGTAGTGAGTCGTGAATAGTGAATGGAAGGGGTCTATTCACGACTCACTCTTTCACCGTACATCTCCAGAAGCTTTCTCCCTTTTTCTTTTAATTCATGCCTTAAATGCTCAGGTTCCAGCACTTCCACATCGCTTCCGAAGCTCAGGATCATGCCCATCAACCACTCATCATACTGGTGTTCCAGTCTGACCATTATGGTACCGTCTTCCTGTAATTCCATATATTCTCTGCCAAAATAATCTTCTACTCTTACAAGTAATTTTCTGTCAAAACGTAAAAGGAGATTAATTTTTGGGATTTTATCAAACCATACTTCATTCCAGGAAAAATCCCCGGGATCTTTTCTTCTTACAAAAGTTTCATCAAGTAAAATTATATTTTTTATCCTGGAAAGACGGAAAACACGAAAATCATTTCTCATCAAACAATAGCCGTAAAGATACCATATATATCCTTTTACAATCAAAGCCACAGGCTCTACATGTCTTTCTGTATTCTCTCCCTTTACATTCGAATAGGAAAAGGAAATAATTTTTTTTTCTTTTATAGCTCTGTCAATAAACTCAAAAGATTCTTTCCCTGTTTTACATGTATCCCATGGATGAAAATCTATAATAATATGTTCATTTTCTTTATTTAAAACTTCCAGATCCCTGGCAGATATTAAATTTTTAATCTTTTCCAGAAGATAATCAAGTCTTCTGTCATTTAAAGTTCCTTTTATACCTGTGAGTGCCGTAATTATCATATTGAAATCATTTACCGTCAGAATATTTCTGTCTATTTTATAGGTATCCATGATACCGAATCCTCCGTTACGGCCCTGAAAGGATATGACGGGAATACCTGATTGATTGATTGTTTCTATATCGCGATAGATTGTTCTTTCCGTTACTTCGAAATAATCTGCCAGTTCTTTTGCAGTCATTTTTTCCTGGTTAAGGAGCAGTACAATCAGTGCAAGAAGTCGTTCAATTTTCATAAATCACCGGTCAGCTTTCTATTTCCTTAATAATAATTATACATTTAAAACATCCCTTAAAAAAGTAAAATCTCTGCCGGAACTTTTCAGATCTCCCGGGCTGTAAGTAACTTCAATGATAAAAGGAACATTGAAATGTTCGATCTTTCCGACAAGTTTCCTGTCTCTGTTAACAGGTATATGTTCTTTCCCGTCAGAATAATTGCTCACATGTATTTCAGATAACCTGCCGTTCCGGCCAAGCCAGGATACAAGATAATCAAGATGTTCATATGAATGAGTCAGAGCATGAGTAACATCCAGAACAATCATAGTATCATTAAAGTCACAGAGTAATCTTTCATAATCTTTAAGTGTTACCCCTTTACCTTTTCCGAGTATTTCAAAACTGACTTTAATACCTGATGATTTCAGAAGAGAAATAACAGAAAAGTCTTCTATTCTGTTCGGGTGTATAACAAGGTTTTTTACAGAGGCTTTTTTACAGAAACACAGCACGTCTCCTATAAAATCTTCTGTTTCTCTGTCATTTTTATAAGTAAATCTGAAGGGAAGATGAAGAGATAGATAGTCAAGAGAATTGAGATAATCAAAGGTAACACCATTTATATGGCTGTTATAAAAATCTTCTCTCGAGGCAAAGGTCAATTCTACGGCTTTACATTGAATATCATCAAGATAAGCAATTATTTTATCAAAATTCCATTGCCATTTATAAAAACATCCTGTGGCAAAAGCTACTGTTTTCATATATTACCTCTATATATATTATCAGCATTTTTTTAAAAAAATAAATAGTAAAAAATCTTTTTTTAAATTTTTTCATTGACTGATAAATACTATCAGCAGGAATAAGGTTTTATATAAAGAATTATAACGGGGAAATTGAAAAAAACTAGAAGATGCCAGATCTTCTAGTTTTAATTTTAAACAGTCAGGAGTAATCAGATGAAAACTCTCTGCCATCTTATAAGTCTTCCTGCTGAATGGAATATTGATTTTGATCTTATCATTCCAGCCATAGGAGATTCCATGATTGAATATGGCATAACTCCCGGAATGTTGCTCTTTATAAAGGAATGTGACGACTATGAGAACGGGGATATAGTTGCAATTATATGTAAAAACTGGGTAAATCCTCTTATAAAGAAATTGAAAATTCTTTCTTCAGGGGAAATAATATTTTATTCTGTTAAAGGTCATATCATTGAAAAACACAAAGATATAACAATACTTGGTAAAGTTGTATTTAAAATGGATGATCCCTGCGGAACAAATTCCTTTGAAGAACAGTTAGATTTCTGGAATTAGACAGAGAAAAGACCTGTAATATAAACGGCGAGTAGTGGATAACACAGTTTTATCCACTACTCACTGCCTGTAGATTTTTCCGACCTTTGCTCCAAATGCTGCCAGCGGTAAATACAAAACCGGATAATCTGTGATTTTGTATCCTCCCGTCACGCGTCACGACTATGGTGTAAAAAAATAACCATATCATATTTACAATCGTAACGCGTGACGCGAGGAAAATAACCATAATTTGCCAGAGTTATTTTCTTACAGTCACTAAATATCTTCCAGTTTTTTCCCTTTCCATGTATCTTCCGGGTCATCTGATTTTTCTCCTGCCCACTGCTCACATTTAAACTCTGTACCATCATCTGATATGGAAAATACAAATTTACCGGAATCCTTCGGAGCTCTATATGAGGGAGCCTGCGACCAGGTGCCTTCAACAGTTTTTCCGTCCTGTGACAGAGTTCCCTCTATTCTGCCATTCTTATTTTCATAATTACCTGAAACCTGGTTGTTCCGGACTGTCATGACTAAAATTCCCCAGTCCGTTTTCCACATACCGGAAAAATTATCTGCAGTTTCTACGATTCTTCTGCCTATCAAATTGGCTTCATCTTCATTCCTGCCGTGCCAGGTTCTGCCCGTAAAGCTATTACCGTCATCTGAAAGTTTCATTATAAACTTTCCGGCAGTAAAACCGGGGCCGACAGAAGGTGCCACAAACCAGTTACCATGAAGTTCCCTGCCATCATCCGAAGCAATCCCTGTAAACTTTCCTCCGTCAGTTCCAAATTTGCCTTCCGTATAATTTCCTTCTACTTTTATTGACATAAGTCCAAAATTTGTGTACCAGTCACCGTTAAAGGTATTTTCCTGTGAGATGACACCAGAATTGATAAAGCAGAGAATAAGTAAAGATAAAATTATGACTGTGTTTTTTTTCATAAAAAAACCTCCTGAAAATATTTATAGTATATTTCATAATTTATTATAATTTAATTACTCGTGACGCATCACCCATTACGCATTACGCTTTACGAGATTATTATTTATAAATTGTTATGAAAGTCACTATATAAAATTAAAATCTATAGAGGCAAATATTATGCCAGAAAAATTTCAATTTAGCAAATGTTTATTTTTTGTGTTATAATTACCGAATAAAAAATAACTTTTATCAGGAGGGGTTTATGAAAAAGAGATATTTTCTATCTATTTTAATAATAATATTCGGTATATTTTTATCCGGGCCGGTAATGAGTGAAGATACTGTTCCCGGGAAGGTGAACAATGAACAGATAAATTCCCGTCTCACTGAAGAACAGAAAGAGGAAATAAAAACTACTGTTGAAGAAATGAAAAAATCAGGCGCTTCAGAGGAAGAAATCAAATCTGCCATTCAGAGTCTCCTGAAAACCCGGGGCATTACTCCCAAGAGCCATGGTAATCAATCTCAACAAAGAAATCTCAGAGATAACCTTACAGAGGAACAGAAAGAGCTATTAAAAACAAAAATAGAAGAAATGAAAAATGCCGGTGCCTCAAAGGAAGAAATCAAATCTGCCGTTCAGAGTCTCCTGAAAACCCTGGGCATTACTCCAGAGAGCCGGGGTAATCAATCCCGGCAGAGAGACTGGATGAATCAGCTTACAGATGAACAGAAAAAAGAACTGAAGTTTACTGTTGAAGGAATGAAAAATGACGGCGCTTCATGGGAAGAAATAAGATCTGTTGTTAAAAACATGTTGAAAGACTGGGGAATTACACCGCAGAGCAGAGACAATCAATCTCAAAAAAGAGATTTAATGAGCCGGCTTACAGAGGAGCAGAGACAGGAGTTAAAATCTACTGTTGCAGAAATGAAAAAGGCCGGTATTTCACAGGAAGAAATAAGATCTGTTGTTAAAAAGAAATTAAAGGAATGGGGCATTACCCTGGAAGGGCCGGAACAACGTGACAATAAAAAAACAGACAATTTTTAACATGCTCTAAGTACCACACCAGGTAAAAGAGTATCCAAAAAATTACGTATCATGTGCTTATATAAAGTTTCTGCTCCCGTAACGCGTCACGCGTTACGCGTTACGCGTCACGATATATAAGATTTTGGTTACTAATTTATCTGTTACGGT
>JBEHWO010000418.1:0-5851 GCA_040217695.1 Vulcanimicrobiota bacterium
CTCACTATTCACTTTTCACTGCTCTTATCGACTGAATAAATTTCACTAAAAATCCATGACCTTTTCAATAAGTTCTTCATAGGTTATCTTCAAATTCTCAAGATCTTTTTTCTCTTCCTCTGATATATCTTCTTTTACGGAGAGTTTTTCTATTGAAGCAGAGAGAGCTCTTTCATCTATAACCCATTGTTCTATGAGCTGAAGTTTTGTATCTGATATTGAAAAAGCACTGCATATTTCTTTTATCAACTCATTTTCACTGGCACAGAAATCATCATCTACATAACCGATTGATATAAGTTCAACAAGCAGTATTATCCTTGTTTCCCTTGCGGTAAATATCTGCCATGCTTTATTTATATCTTCTACTTTAACGGCATCATGCATACTAAGACCCATTTCTTCCGTTAACTTCTTTAAAAGAGATACTTCCACAACCTTTATCTTATTATCGATTTTTATAAGTTTCTGGGCCAGATAAAGAAAATGTTTCTTTTCTCTCTCATTTAATCTTTGTAAAAACATAATTTTAACTCCTTATCCAAAATCGTGATGCGTGACGCGTGACGCGTAACGGGTGGTTTGTAATGCGTGATGCGTTATACGTAATGCGTGATGTGTATTTAATCCCAGGCGTTTAATTAAACGCCCCTGCTCACCCTTCACCCTTCACCATTCACTTTTCACTCTTCACTTTTCACTTTTCACTTTTCACTAAAACATAGTATATCACAGAAAAGGGAAGTTTCAATAAGGGGAGAATTATCCGTGAGGGAGAAGATTTTATTTATGAAGAAAACACAGTGTGATGTAATATTAATAAATATGCCCTTCGACTATTTTTCCTGGCCTTCCATAGGGCTCGGCCTCTTAAAGGCATCCCTCGGAGGGAAGGTATCATGTTATATCAGATATTTTTCTCTGGATTTTGCAGAGAAAATATGTTCTCCCCGCCTGAATAATATGATAGCCAACAATTACCCTTCTGCCATGTGCCAGGTCGGAGAATGGATTTTTTCATCCGGTTCAACCGGTGAAACTTATATAAAGGATGTATTACAGGGAGGGCTCAGTGGATACGGAAATATCAGTGTTCCCGGAGATATTATCGATGAAATAGTCTCTGTCAAAAATAAGGTAAATGATTTTCTTGAATATTGTGTTACGGAAATCCTTGAGTGCAAACCTTCCATAGCTGGTTTCAGCAGTAATTACGGGCAGCACTTATCGTCTCTGTCTCTTGCCGGAAAGATTAAAGAAAGAGCGCCTGAAACATTTATATTATTCGGAGGATGTAATTGTGAAGGTATTATGGGAGCAGAAATTATAAAAAATTTTCCATCTGTAGATGCCGTTGTATCAGGAGAAGGAGATATTGTATTTCCCCGCATAGTTGAAAGAGTGCTTTCAGGTAAATCCATATCAGACATTCAGGGGGTTTATACAAAAGAAAATATAGAAAATATCCGTTATGCAAATACAGAACCTGTGACAGACATGGACTGTCTCCCCTGCCCAGATTATGACGATTTTTTCCAGCAGTGGAACAGGAGTTCTCTTTCCAAAGATCCCTATATAACAGAGAATAAATTCTACAGACCTGTCATACATTTTGAAACATCCCGGGGATGCTGGTGGGGAGAAAAGAAAAGATGCACCTTCTGCGGTTACGGCCAGGACATTCATTTCAGAAGCAAACATTCCGGCAGAGCCCTTGAAGAATTTTCATATCTTACTGAAAAATATCCCGAATGTATCGTTGTCCATGTAGATAATATTGTTGACATGAAATATTTTAACGACGTTCTTCCCCATATAAAATCAGATAAACTGTTACTCCACCATGTGAAGGCAAATGTGACAAAAGAACAATTACAGATTATAAGTGCCAGGGTACAGAATCACCTGCAGCCTGGCATAGAAAGCCTTTCCACTCATGTACTCAGAATTATGAGAAAAGGCGTGACATCTCTTCAGAATATACAGTTTTTAAAATGGGCCAGGGAATTCAATATAGATGTTCACTGGAATTTATTATGGGGCTTCCCGGGAGAAAAACCTGAAGATTACAGATTTATGTCGGAATTAATCCCTCTTTTAAGCCATCTGGAACCTCCTAAAGATTACGGTAATATATATGTGAGTCGTTTCAGTCCCTATTTTGAAGTACCTGAAAAATTCGGGATTTCAGAGCTTATGCCATATGGGGCATACAGATATATTTATTCCGGCCTTCCTGAAGAAGCAATAAAAAACCTGGCTTTTTTTTTCACCTATAAAACTCCTGAACATATGGAGCAATATACTGAACCTGTCAGAAAAGCTATTGAAGAGTGGCTCCGGGTTTATCCTGAAAGTAAGCTTATATGTATGGACTATAGAAAACACCTCATTATAAATGATAAAAGACCTGTTGCCCGTGAGGATATTACAATTATCTCAGACATAGCGAGAATCATGTATCTTGCCTGTGATTCTATAAAATCTCTTCATGAATTAAAGAATATAGCAGAAAAATATAGAGGAAAAAAACACAGTGAAGAAGAAATTCTGGAGATAATGAATCCTCTTTCAGGCAGAGGTCTTATAATAGAAGAAGATAATAAATATCTTTCTCTTGCAATTAATTGGAAAGAGTAATAACAGGGAGTATTTCATGAAAAAACAATTATCCTCCGGTCTTGTTCAGATATATACAGGTGACGGCAAGGGTAAAACTACGGCAGCCCTGGGCCAGGCTTTACGTGCGGCAGGTCACGGGTTTAACGTGAGGTTCATACAGTTTTTAAAATGTCTTGACTCGGGGGAATTACATTCAGCAGAAAAACTTCATCCCTCTTTTATCATTTATCGTTTCGAAAGTCAGAAAAAATTTTTCTGGACCATGAATGATGAAGAAAAAAAAGAATTGAAAAAAGAAATATCTCTTGCCATGGATTTTGCCAGAAAAACCATCATAAACGAGGAATGTAACATACTCGTAATGGACGAAATTCTGGGAGCACTTCATAACAAACTGGTTTCTATGGAAGAAATAAAAGAATTGATAGAGAGAAAACCTTATCATATGGAATTAATACTTACAGGAAGGAATGCGCCGGAAGAACTTGTTTCTATGGCAGATCTTGTAACAGAAATGAAAAAAATAAAACACCCCATGGATAATAACATAGCTTCCAGAGAAGGGATAGAAATATGAAAAGATTTCTGATCATACTTCAATTTTTCACAACCATACCTGTTTCTGTCGATGTGGAATTCACAGCGGAAGATTTCGGCAGAGGCATCATTTATATACCTTTTATAGGAGCTATAATAGGCTTTTTTCTTCTCGGGATACACTACCTTTCTTCTTTACTTTCCAGTGACACTGTTTCTGCCGTATTTACCGTAATAGGAGGAGTAATTATTACGGGAGGTCTTCATCTTGACGGCCTTGCAGATACCTTTGACGGCATATTCAGTTACAGACCTAAAGAAAAAATGCTGGAGATTATGAAGGATCCCAGACTGGGAACCTTTGGGGGCATGGCACTGTTTTTCCTCTTACTTTTAAAAATAATATTTCTCCTCAGTATTTCAAAGATTTTACTCGGAAAAGCAATTTTTGTCATGCCACTTTTCGGGAGACTCGGAATGATATGGTGTGCCGGAATATCTGAATATGCAAGGGAAAAGTCCGGCATGGGCAGTGCCACTATCGATTTTGCCGGTTTCAGAGAAATTGTAATATGCACCGGTATTACTATACTGATAGCCTTTTTAGCAATGGGATCTTCCATGATAGTGCCTCTGGCAACAACAATTGTATTTACTCTGATTTTTACAAAGTTTATATATTCTAAAATCGGAGGCACTACCGGAGATATACTGGGAGCATGTACCGAGATTTCGGAAATATTGCTTCTGTTTACTATTCTTGTTATGGAAAAATTGTCTCTCATAACATTAATGCAGTCTCTATTTTAGCTTCATATGATGTTTTTACTGACCTGAGCATAAGCATGTAATAAAAATTTTCCTCCTGTGACGCGTAACGCGTTACGCGTCACGAATAAGAAATTTATATGATAGAACTTATACTGATCCGTCATGGTGAAACAGATATAAACAAAAAACAGCTTTACTGCGGCTGGAATGAAACAGAATTGAATAACAGCGGTATAAAGGAAGCTGAACAATTGAGAGATGTGCTTTCAGGAGAAAAAATAGATGTCATTTATTCAAGTGATCTCAGGCGCTCTCTTCATACAGCCGAAATAATTAACAGTGTACACTCTGTTTCCGTAATACCTTCTTACGGTCTGAGAGAACTGAATTTCGGTCAATGGCAGGATATATCCTGTGAAGAAATCGGCTCTCTTTATCCGGAAGAATATAAAAAATGGAGCGAGGACTGGCTTTCTTACAGGATACCGGGCGGAGAAAGTATGATTGATTTTTATGACAGGGTTACAAAAACGTCGGACGAAATCATTGAAACCAATAAAAACAGTAAAATACTTATAGTTACTCACAGCGGCCCAATAAGATGTATCATGTCAAAATATATAGGAGAGAATATAAATACTCACTGGCATTTTCGTGTTTCTCTGGGAAGTATTATAAGAATAGAATTTCTGGACGGTTTTGCCATTTTAACGGAAATAAGGCAAAGACCTTATTGTGAAAACAGGTAAAAGAGTATCAAAAAACTATAAACAGTGAGTAGTGAGGATAAAACAACCATGACCGGTTCGGTCACAACGAAGTATGAGAATTTGTTCCTCCCGTCACGCGTTACGCGTTACGCGTTACAATTCTCATATAAATAATTTAGAAATGGTTATGAATTTAGCTGTTGAGGTAATCAGTAAGGGAGGGTAAAAAGAATGGAATTACTGGAAAAAGCATTGAATTCCCCGGGAGACCTCTATGAAAAAGCCATGTCGGAAGCCAGAAACAGGCTGAACAGTCTCTTCAAACCACCGGGAAGCCTGGGAAAGCTTGAAACTATGGCCATACAGATTGCAGGTATTACGGGTAAGGTTAACAACAGTTTTTCAAAAAAACTGATCATCGTCATGGCTGCAGATAACGGTGTTACAGAAGAAGGGGTAAGTGTTAAAAGAGTAGAGACAACGGCTTCCATAACAAAAACCATGGCTGCAGGCGGCGCAGGTATCAGTGTCCTGGCAAGGCATGCAGCTTCTGATCTTATGGTTATAGATATTGGAATTAAAGAAGAAATAGAATTTACCGGTGTAGTCAATAAAAAAATCAGATATGGTACGGGAAATATCATGAAAGGTCCTGCCATGACAAGAGAAGAAACAATAAGAGCTATAGAAACAGGAATGGAAGCTGTTATTGAAGCTTCGGAAAAGGGATATCAACTTATAGGAACAGGTGAAGCAGGCATAGGAAATACTACTACGAGCAGTGCTATTTTCTCTATTTATGCCGATACTGAAATTGAAGATATAACAGGGAGGGGAGCAGGACTTTCAGATGAAGGAGTAAAAAAGAAAATAGAGGTAATAAAAAAATCAATAGAATTCAATCATCCCGATCCTTCAGATCCTGTAGATGTGCTCTCAAAGGTTGGAGGCCTTGACATAGCAGGCCTTACAGGGTGTTATCTGGGCTGTGCATTTAAGAGGCTCCCTGTGGTGATAGACGGATTCATATCGGGTGTGGCAGCCCTTATGGCCATAAAACTCAATGAAAAAGCAAGAAATTTCATGTTTCCTTCCCATATTTCATCGGAAAAAGGAGGAAAAAAACTTATGGAATTTCTTTCTATGGAACCGCTGGTCTGTATGGATATGAGGCTCGGAGAAGGTACGGGATGCACTATGTCCTTCTTTAT
>JBEHWO010000419.1:0-5818 GCA_040217695.1 Vulcanimicrobiota bacterium
TAGTAAAAAGCAAAACAAGCAATAACGAATGTTTGAGATTTATATCCTTTATAAATTTTAATAAGATAATTATGTAGAGAGGCATGAACTCGGTTCTCAGAAGAACAGTATGACCCAGAATAATCCTGAATAACCTGTAAGGACAGAAGGCGAAAATCAAACCTGCAATGAAAGAAGAACATGTATCTTCTGTCAGATATTTTGCGAGTAAAAAAGTTGTGTATCCCGATATAATACAGGATAGAAATATATTCAGATTATAAGTAAAAGTAATTCCCATAATCCGCTCGACAGGATAAGATATAATTAAATTCAATACGGGGCTCCCGTTAACCATCAGATTATTCGAGTTAGGATAGGCCAGATAATCTGTTTCAAATAAATGTTTAATGTCACATGTGAAAATACGGGGGAGCCATAAAGACCAGGCATTGGGGAGAACATCTACGCCAATACCTGCTATGGAAGAAAAAAAATTGCTCGTAACAGGATAGAACATTACCATTGTGATAAGAGTATATAAAAATAATATGGTACCATGTTCGTTCCCGATTTTTTTAAAGAAAGAAATTATTTTACACATCTTTTTATTACATTACAACCAGGAATGATAAACTTTGCTCATGTGGCACGATTTTCGAATACATGGGCCGGATATTAAAAAACTCTGCAAAAGTATATGTTTCAATGAATATATATTTCGAAGTCAGACAGGTAATTCTATGACTGTCACAGCTAATCCTTCTTATCAACAATAGAATTACTTTTACAACTTGAAGGATTTTCCGGTTAATTCGTAGAAATTTAAGGAAATAAATAATAAAAAGAGGAGGTACGAGGTTTTAACGGAGAGAATGAGATATTCTGAATAAACCTGATTTTACAGATATACTCTCTTCCGGTGCCTTTCAGGCACAGATAAAACCGAACAGTTATGAGTTATAAAGTAAAAAAAATCAATATTATGGCTTCTTATGACTGGAGCATGAGAGCTGCAATGATGAATTTTCTCAAATTCCTGGATCCTGTAATAACTCACAAAAAAGACAAATATAAACTTGAACTTGGAAGGATTGTGGCAAGACCACTTAAAGCAGGAGACAGATTAAACGATGAAAGTGATTTTATCGTAGACAGAACAGTTCACTGGAACGATTATTACAAGTTTTTTGCCCAGCAGGCAATAAACTGCCAGATGAGAATAGCAAATCACAGCAATACCTTTCATACACATGACAAACATGCCACCTATGATTTAATTACCAGAGCCCTTCATCCTTCTGACAGACTTCCTACCACGGTATTACTTCCCCAGTTCAGACCCTATACGGAAGAACAGGAAAGACAGCAGTTATGGGAATATGAACAGGAACTGATCATAGGCAATACAAAATTCGGATGGGATGAAAACAGACGTCATACAGACTGGGATGAAGTAAACAAAAAAATAGAAAGAACAGTCAGGTGGAAGAAAAAGAATAAAATTATGTATGATCAATTCTACTGTAAAGGTAATTACCTTCTTGAAACAGTAGAAAAAGACTTCAAAGGTCAGTTCCCTCTCTTTTTAAAGAAAGCTTTCGGAGGCGGCGGAAGCGAAGTCTTTAAAATACACAGCATGGATGAACTCTATTATAAGTATGATCAGACAGGAAGCAAATCTTTCCATCTCCAGGAAGCAATAGAAAATTACGATAATTTTGTCCGATGTATGGCCATAGGCCCCCAGGTTCTTCCCATGGAATTTCAGCCTGATAAACCGCTCCATGAACATTACAGCCCGGCAAAATTAAAACTGGATAAAGACGTATGTGACAGGACAATCAATTATGTATTATTTATAAATGCCTATTACAGATGGACCTATAATTCTTTTGAAGCTCTTATAAAAGACGGAAGCATTCATCCCATAGATTTCGCGAATGCATGTCCTGACAGTAATTTCACATCCCTTCATGTTCATTTCCCGTGGCTCATATGCGCCCTTGTAAAATGGGTATCTTACTGTGCCGTTACGGAAAAGGATATGCGTATAGATATGGAACAGAACAAATATCTCAAAGTATTAAACGATCCTTCTGTTTCTCAGCTCGAAAAATATAACCACCAGGTAAAACTGAGCAGGGAATATTTTGAAATTGAGAAATTTAACGATTTCTGCGAAAAGAATTTCCCTGATATAGAAGATAAGATGATAGAGTTCTATGACAAACATTTTGATGAAATAATAGCATATGCCATTGAAATGAGTGATTTCCCCGAAGGCGAACAGGAAAGATTCTATCACTATTACAAAGATATGATGGATAATATCTTCAGGGCAAATGCAAAGGAATATCTCACAACCGTTATTTATAAATAATGATTAAAATTGTGACGCGTGACGCGTAATGCGTGACGCGTCATATATTACAATGTTATGGAACAATTCGATATTACAATAGTGGGTGCAGGAGTAGTAGGTCTTGCCATAGCAGCCGAACTCTCACAAACCGACCGGTCAGTATTACTTCTGGAAAAAAATAAAAAATTCGGACAGGAAACGTCAAGCCGTAACAGTGAAGTAATACATGCCGGTATTTATTATTCCACAGACAGCCTTAAAGCAAAACTCTGTGTTGAAGGCAGAGAACTTCTCTACGAGACCTGTGAGAAACATAATATACCTTATAAAAAATGCGGAAAACTGATTGTTGCCGTAAAAGACCACGAAATTCCGTCTCTGGAACATTTAAAAAAACAGGCAGAAGCCAACGGTGTTACAGATTTAAAATTTCTGGATGAAAAGGATGTAAAAAAAATAGAACCCTTTATAAATACTGTCTGTACCCTTCATTCACCTTCTACAGGTATAATAGACAGCCACAGTCTTATGCTTTATTTTCTGGCAAAAGCAGAAAGAAATAATGTAATGGTAAGCTACAATACTCCTCTTGCCGGCCTTTGTAAAGACATGGGAGGATGGATCTGTGAAATTCAGGAAGAGAACGGAGAGAAAACCAGAATCTTCAGCAGAACGGTTATAAATTCGGCAGGTCTTTTCAGTGCCCGTGTAGCTTCTATGGCAGGTATTGATTATAAACTGCATTATTGCAAAGGTGAATATTTCTCTGTAGGAAACGGGAAATACAGGTTTATCAGGGGCCTTGTATATCCTTCTCCTCACCATGATCTGGTGAGTCTCGGCATACACAGTGTAGTAGATCTCAAAGGCGGGTTCAAACTCGGACCGAATGCATATTATGTAAATGAAATAGATTATTCCGTAAATACGGACCATCTGGAAGATTTTTATGAAAGTACGAAAGATTTTCTTCCTTTTATAAAAAAAGAAGATCTATCGCCTGATATGTCGGGTATTCGGCCACATCTGCAGGCCCCCGGGGAAAAAGCAAAGGATTTTATCATAAAAAAAGAGACAGGAGAACATGAAGCTTTAATCAATCTCACAGGCATTAACTCACCGGGTCTGACATCCTCCATGGCAATTGCAAAATATGTAAAGGCTCTTATAGAATAAAAATAGCCTGTTTTACAGGCTATTTCCAGCAGTTCCAGTCTATTTAACCGCGTCACGCATTACGCATTACGCATTACGCATCACGCATTACGCATCACGCATTACGACTTTTATTAACTGCATATATTATTTTCTCTGAACATATCTCCCATCATTTTAGAGCTCACTACAATCACATAAAGCATTGCAGGGAATACCAGCAGGGAACCTATTACAGTTATACCAAGTATAAAATTAATTACAATGCTGAGAACAGCCGGTATCAATAAAACCATTATATAAGAACCTATGTTTCCAAGAACCTTTCCCAGAATTCCCAGAGGATTAATAGCTGCAAAAAAGCTTCCTGAAACAGCATAAACCCCCATAGCCATAGGCATCAGTAATACTGCAATAAACATTAAAATCGAAGATACACCCATTAATATAAGAGTAAGTACCGGTCCTCCTATAGCAGCTATAGCCGACAATGACTGAACTGCTGCATTATCAGACATAGCTCCTGCTGTTCCTATTGCAGTCAGAATCATAGGCAAAAAAGAAAAAACCATAAGTATAGAGGGAACAAGCATATAAAACATAGCAAGAAGCGCCATCATAATCCCGTCTATAAATAATTGTCCCCAGTTTTCCCATTCAGGCATAGAATCTTTCGGTTCTCTGGCATATTCTCTTATGGCTTTCAACTGATAACCGGCAAGACACAATGACCCAAGAAGAGGTATAAGTGCAACATAAGAAAATAATAATTTCGTAATCCAGTTCGAATCTTTCGTAGGACACATTACACTTCCCATTATATCAGACATAAGTTTCACCTCCTTAAATAATACGTGACGCGTGACGCGTGACGCGTGACGCGAGGCTCATATATTCACCACCCGGTTATATAATACCTGTAAAAATACTATAACAGAAAGAAACCTTAAAAGCAATAGTGTTACCTTATATAATAAGGCGTCTTTCTGTCGCCCTTTATCTCACTCATACCGGTAAAATTTCTGTTAAATATGTAATAAGATTTTTCCTGTTCCGTAAAATCTCTTATTCTTATTTTTGCCATAGTTACAACAGGAATAGACGGAAAGGAGTTTTTAAGTTTATCCATTCCTCCGTAGTCTATCTTCTCTGCGGCGCATACTATAGCTTTCAGGACTATCCCTGCTCTGTCCAGTATTGATTTTATCGTGACTATAGTTGTGCCTGTACTCAATACATCATCTATTAATATTACACCGCTTTTTTGAAGGGTTTCTCTTATATGTGCCGGCAGATATATACCGGGTCTCAATGACGAGCCCATAGCAAAGGCAGGGCTCATTTCTTCCGTTACAAAATCTCCGGCAAATGCATTCACGGTAGCTTCATCATACCAGTTCAGCCAGTGTATATTTATACCGGTAAATTGTTGCAGTGCACTGAGTACGAGACCACCGCCCCTGTCAGCTTCAGTAATAGCGCACATATTGTGCGGATCTATATTCAAATCAAGAAGGGCCCGTCCCAGGACTATCCCTGTCGCATCAAGTTCCTCTTTTTTCATAGGACCGTCGGTCACAGGTAATGGAATGTATTTATAAGATGTTCCACCATTACTCACAACATTACATACAGGTATATTATTGCAGCTATTTCTGAACAGTTCTGCATAATTCAAAAGTTCGGCCGGTGAAATGTTTTTTAATTTTTCTATATTGCTCTCAATCATTTTCTTTTTTCTCCTTTTTTTCCGGAAAGAAGTAACATTATAAATAAAGGTATAACAAGAGATGGAAAAGGGATCGTAAATACATAGGTCGGAGGCTTCGGGACTATAGTAAGGTCTTTTATACCATTTAAATTTTCCCTGTACACCGAGGGAAATAAAAAATTTCCGGAAATTATATATCTGTTACCTTTCATATCCTGAAAAATTTTCCCTGCAAACCTGGTGCCGGTAAAAAGATAGGTATCTTCACGGGCAGCCATAACGGTATCATTCATTACTATTTTATTATTCCATATGGCCTGTACATGTCCTCCTTTCTTTAAAAACCATGAAGTAAGATCCTCTTCAGGTGAAGAAATTTCGTAAAGTTTTTCACCTTCGGAAGAAAATACCCTGAGAATGTTTTGACTGCTATAAGTCCCTATATAAAGCCTGTTATGTTCATCTATAATCAGTTCCGTATTACCTGGATTTCCATAACCAAAACCATATAGAAAATGCCCGTCTTTATCATATTTCTGAATACGACAGTAAAAGCCTGTATCTATGTAAATATTACCGTCACTGTCTGAAACTGCCATAAGAGGATT
>JBEHWO010000420.1:0-5808 GCA_040217695.1 Vulcanimicrobiota bacterium
GTCCTTGAGAAATGTCCATGTATGGTTTTATAGAAGTGAAAAGTGAAAAGTGAAATGTGAAAAGTGAAAAGTGAAAGGTGAAAAGTGAAAGGTGAAAAGTGAAAGGTGAAAAGTGAAAAGTGAAAGGTGAAAAGTGAAAAGTGAAAAGTGAAAAGTGAAAAGTGAAAAGTGAAAAGTCTCAATGGCTGTTATTTTTTTCTCTTATGGACTCCTGCTATAATATTTTTTATAAAGCCGTACATCCTGGGATCGCATTTTTTCAAAATATCTTTTTTCTTCGGATTAAAATATGCTTCAAGGGATTCTGCAAAATATTCCTTCGGCTGTGTGGAAGCATATTCACTGATAAACATACCTTCGTGATAGAATTGATTCCACAGGAATACGGAGAAGGGGAACTGCATATCATTGGTAGCCATCCATGCATGGTCATAGGCATGGCCGAATTCATGTATGGTAACACCTCCCGGTATGCCTGTTATGAGTTCTTCCGCCATAAACATCATTCTGTGCTGCGGATTATAGGCACCTCTTACCACGTCCCATCCTCTCCCGTCTCTTACCTTTGTTCCCGGTGGGAAGGGATGGACATCATTTATTTTTATTTCCGTCAGGTTCCTGTATTTCTCGAATATAAGCAGCCCTATGCCGAATTCCTGACATTCACTTATAAGCACCTCTCCCAGAGCTTCCAGTTCCCGGAACATGAGTTCCGTAAGATGATCTGACGGCGAATAGGATACCATCTTTTCCAGATAATATCGTGCTCCCTTTCCAGGTGTTTCTTCCTTTACAGTTTCTTCCTGTTCAATGAATTCTTCTTCCTCTTCCTCCGGTGACTCATAATATTCAAAAGAACTTTCTTCTTCTTCGGAAGGAACTTTCAATAAATATGACTGAAAGATTGCTTTTTCCTGATAATCCTGCGGTATAATATCAATATCCAGGTCGAGACTGTGAGAAATGTTTCCTTGTTTCATGGGAGGAAGGAACAGTTTTGACCCTGACGGTTTTTGATAGCCGAATTCCTCATCGGGAATAAAAGGCTGTGCCGGTAAATTACCTGAGATCTGAGGTTTCGTATTTTCTATTTGAGACATTTCTCCCGTATCAGCCGGAGCAGGAGCTTTGAGTTTCTGTCTTTTGAGCATTTCTTCTGTCTCACGCCAGCCGGTAAGGGCGGTCTGTTTTGCTTTAGGGCCTCTCAGCCACTGTTCTTTTGAATTCATATATTATAACACCTTTAAATCACATCTGCAAAGACTTTTTCCGTTTTCCGAAAATACCAGATTCCGCTCCAGAGGAGTATCAGAACAAGAGAAACGGAAACGATAAATCCCGGCCAGTAGATTTCCACTCCTCTTCCCAGAATGGCCCATCTGAAACCGTCTATTACACCTACCATAGGGTTGAGGGAATAAAGGAGCCTCCATTTTTCCGGCACTATGGAACTGCTGAACCCTACCGGTGATATATACAGTCCGAACTGAACAATAAATGGCACTATATAACGAAAATCTCTGTATTTTACATTGAAAGTGGCAATCCAGAGTCCCGCGCCCATGGCGGCGCCGAAGGCAAGGATTATGAACAGAGGAAGTGTGATTATCTTCCAGTCAGGAACAAATCTGTACCAGACCATTATGACAAGTAAAATGGCAAAAGATATAAGGAAATCAACAAAACTGACTATCACGGAACTGGTAGGAATGACGAGTCTGGGAAAATAGACCTTTGATATGAGATTTGAATTGGTGATGAGGCTGTTACTTGCTTCAGACAGGGCATTTGAGAAAAACTGCCAGGGAAGCATGGCAGCAAAAACCAGTATGGCATAGGGAACACCTTCAGACGGTAATTTTGCCAGTTTCCCGAAGATTACCGTAAAGACGATCATGGTAAGGAGCGGTCTTATAAGACTCCATGCCACACCTATGGCAGTCTGTTTATATCTTACGAGAATATCTCTCCATGCAAGGAAATAAAATAATTCTCTGTACCTCCAGAGATCTTTCCAGTATTCCTTTTCGGTACGGCCTGCTTCTATGACTATTGTAAATTCTGTTTTTTTCTTATCTTCTGCCAGTGCTGCAGTCATTGGTTTCTCCTTTGGAGCGTGATGCGTTATAATCGTGACGCGTAACGCGTAACGCGTGACGCGTAATGCGTAATGCGTGATGCGTGATGCGTAATGCGTATTTCATATCAGTGCGTTTAATTAAACGCCCATGCTATTCACTTTTCACTTTTCACTATTCCCTCATACCATATAATCGTCTCCCTGAGACCTTCTCTGAAATCCTTTTTCGCCACAAAACCGAACTCTTCTTTCGCCCTCTGTACATCCAGACTCCTCCTGGGCTGACCGTCGGGTTTCGAACTGTCCCATACGATCCGTCCTTTATAACCTGTAAGCTCTACTATCAGTTCTACAAGATCTTTTATTTTTATTTCTTTCCCTACTCCCAGATTTACAGGATCACTTTTGTTATATTTCTCAGCAGCAAGTAATATTCCTTCTGCAGCATCTTCCACATAGAGAAATTCCCTTGACACTTCTCCCGTACCCCATACCGTCACCTCTCTGTCTCCTCTTTTCTTTGCGTCAACCATTTTTCTTATGAGAGCAGGTATTACATGGGAGTGCTCAAGATGGAAATTATCCCGCGGGCCGTAGAGATTGACAGGGAGAAGATATATGCCGTTAAATCCGTACTGATCCCTGTAGGACTGGCACTGAACAAGAAGCATCTTCTTTGCCACGCCGTAAGGCGCATTTGTTTCTTCCGGATAGCCCTCCCAGAGATTCTCCTCTTTGAAAGGCACAGGGGTGAATTTCGGATAGGCACAGATTGTACCCAGAGCAACAAATTTCTTTACTCCTTCAACCCTTGCCGCCTCTATAAGCTGAATCCCCATTATGGCATTATCATAAAACAGTGTGCCGGGATATTTCTTGTTAAACCCTATCCCCCCTACGGAAGCTGCCAGATGTATGACAATATCCATGTCTTTAACCGATTTTACGCAATTATCCATAAGTCTCAAATCAGAATCTTTAATATCAGGTATTCTTATATTTTCTTCCTTTACACCTCTCTCGAGTAATTTCTCATGTATAAAAGACCCGAGAAACCCGTGTCCTCCCGTAAGAAGAATTTTTTTATCTTTCCAGAATTCCATCAGTCTCCACCCCACCATTTCACCGTAAATTTTTCTTTTATTATCCTGTCTCCGTCTCCGGGAGGTGTAAGCCCTCTTTTCCTCATGTCGGCATCCATCATTATCCTTACAAGCTCTTTAAATTTCACCTTCGGTTCCCATCCCATTTTCTTTTTAGCCTTGCTGTAATCACCTATGAGGATTTCCGTTTCCGTGGCACGGAAATAGGCAGGATCTATTTCCATAAGAATTTTTCCGCTTTTCTTATCCAGAATCTTTTCGTCAATCCCTTCACCTTCCCATTTTATATCATAACCTGCATAGGTGAAAGCTTCCTGTAAGAATTCTCTTATGGTATGAGTTTCTCCTGTAGCTATAACAAAGTCATCAGGCCCGTTCTGGTTTAGCATAAGCCACATGGCCTCAATATATTCAGGGCTGTAGCCCCAGTCTCTTTTTGCATTCAGATTGCCCAGATAAAGCCTGTCCTCTTTTCCTGCTTTCATTTTCGCTATGGCTCTTGTAATCTTCCTTGTAACAAACCTCTCGCCTCTTCGAGGGGATTCGTGATTGAAGAGTATACCGTTACAGGCATACATATTATAGGCTTCTCTGTAATTCACCGTTATCCAGTATCCGTAGAGCTTTGCACATGCATAGGGACTGCGCGGATAAAATCTGTCTGTTTCCTTCTGCGGGATTTCAGGAGCCATACCGTACAGCTCACTTGTAGAAGCCTGATAAACTCTTGTCTCAATCCTTGCTTCTCTTATTGCATCAAGGAGCCTGAGAGTTCCCAGGGCATCGACATTCCCCGTATATTCGGGCAGTTCGAAAGATACTTTTACATGACTCTGGGCTGCAAGGTTATATATCTCATCAGGGCCGAGTTTCTCTATTAACCGGCTCAGATTGCTCGAATCTGTCATGTCTCCGTAATGAAGTTTCATACGGACATCCTGTTCATGAAAATCTTTATATATATGATCTATTCTTCCAGTGTTAAATCCGGAAGCTCTTCTTATAATGCCATGAACTTCATATCCTTTTGATAAAAGAAGTTCTGCAAGGTAAGAGCCGTCCTGGCCTGTTATTCCTGTAATAAGGGCTTTTTTCAACGTTAAATACCTCCAGTTTATTTGGCGTTAAAGTAAACTTCTAAATTCTTCATTCCATTATAAATTCCTTCATTATTTGTATACTATGATTTATTTTTGTTCTGCTCTATCAGTCTGTCTTGTCCTTAATATGTTTAAATGGTATAATTACTGAGGTGAGCATAAATAATAAATATATGCTCTCGTGACGCGTAACGCGTAACGCGTGACGGGAGGAAGACCTTTATTAAATGCTTATGCTCAGGTCAGTAAGACGAACTATGCTTTCTATAAAAAGATTTGAAGATAACATAAAATCAAAGGTGAAAGATATGGATGTATTAAAAGAAAAGATCTTTACGGAGAAAGATTTAATGAAACTTTCCTGTAAAGGTAGATATGAACTGATAAAAGGAGTGGTTTATGAAATGTCTCCCGGGGGACAGAAGCATGGATTTATAGCTTCAAGAATAGGTTATATAATAAGCAATTATGTTTATGAAAATAAACTCGGTATTACTACAGGAGCGGAAACAGGTTATAAACTCTGTTCGAATCCTGATACGGTAAGAGCGCCCGATCTGGCTTTTGAAAGCAATGACAAACTAAAAGAAAAAGGAATTATAGATGGCTATTCTTCAATAATGCCTGACCTTGTTGTTGAAGTTAATTCTCCGTCAGACAGTTATGTAAAAATAATAAAAAAAGTAAATGAATGGCTTGATGCGGGAGTAAATCAGGTATGGGTAATAGACCCTGATGATTGCTCTGTTGCCGTCTATTATTCTCCTGAAAAATATAAGATATATAACAGCGGAGATACGCTGAGCGGGGGAGAAATTCTTCCCGGATTTAAATGTAAAGTGGAAGATATATTCACTTATTCCAGATAAATTATAAAAATGGTTAAAAAAATGGAGGAATTTTAAAGGTGTGACACATTACATGTGACAGGTTGGCATAAGGGACTGTAAGAAAATAACTCTGGCAAATTATGGTTTTTGTCCTCCCGTCACGCGTTACGCGTTACGCGTCACGATTAAAATATGAATCACATAACTAAAAACAACCAGTATAATATCGGCTATATATGTTCAACCCTTCAGTGTGAAAAAGGCCTTTCAGGGAAAAGTGCTTTTAATTTCATCACAAAAGATTTTCAGAAAAAAGTTTTTACTTTTGAAGATCTTCATATTTACTCCAATAAAACGGCGAATATCTTAAATCTACCCGGCATAAAAAAGGGAGATGTCATTTTTACATATCTTCCGAAAGTGCCTGAACAGTTCTTTATATTTACGGGCATATTAAAATATAAAGCCATTGCAGGCACTCTTTTTTCAAATTTCGGTGAAGAGGCCCTTTTAGACAGACTTTCCGACTCGAAAGCCTCTGTGGTATTTACAAAAAAGAATCTCTACAGGAAAATAAAGAAAATAGAAGATAAATTACCTCATCTGAAATACATCATCCTTATAGATGAAGAATCTGATATTTCTTCAAAAATACTGAGTTATCCCAGGCTTATGGAAAAAGTTTCTTCATCTTT
>JBEHWO010000421.1:0-5807 GCA_040217695.1 Vulcanimicrobiota bacterium
GCTTTTTTAGAAAAATTTGATTTCAAAAAAATGTTGAAAATGTTCCTGTGGTGTATTATAGGGTATATTTTTTTTGAGGGTATACATATGGCTATTCTTTGTAAAATAGGTATAGCGCAATGGAGATATTATAATTTATTATCAGTAATTACAGCTCATGCAGGAGGAAGTATTAAAATATTACAACATTTTGAACCGGCCGGTATAAAAATTTTTCCCAAGTTTATAGTTATGCTTGCTGAATATTACATAATACCTTTTGGTTTTATACCAATTTCAGTGCGTTTTATATTGAGAAAAAATATATTTAATATTATGATTATATTGTTTTTACTAATATTACTAATATATAAAATACACTTCCGATTAAAGAAAAAGGTTTCAATTATAACCTGGATGATTTTTTTATATTTGATTATTTATCTTTTGATGTCATTACCTTTTTATTTTTATCTTAAAAGAGCTATATCATTGTTCCCTCTTGTGATGATTTTTATTGTTATTATATTTCGGATGGCAGTAGACATTATACCTGAGAGTTTTTTTCATAAATGTAGATTATGTATATCAATTTTTGTAATCTTAATTCTTTTTATCTATCTTTCTACTCAAATATGTTTAACTTTTTATGCTTTTAGTTTACGTACTAATGGAGTAGAGAAAAACAGCCTTTATTTAGAAAGAGACTTGCCGGAAAGCACAGTTATTTATATGCATTGCTATTGCTTTCGCTTCTTATGGCAGGTGAGGAATCATAGATTAATATCAGGTGATGATCAACATATGGATAATAAAATGATAGTTGAGTGGGCTATTGAAAATAAAGCTAAATATGTGATATTGTCAGATAGGGGGGGAGATGTTAATACATGTAAAACATTACGATATATAAAAAAATATAATACTTTTCAGACTGAATCTGATTGTAATGAATGTTTTAAATTGTACGAATTAATATATAAATAACAATAAGAATAATTTTTATAGCTTTTATTTATAAAGACATTCTACAAATATGTGCATATATAAATTGTAAAAAAAGAGGAGAAAATAAATTCTGTAGAATATTACAGATAGTTTTTTTATAAGCTATACGTTTGCACTTTTTCATAATTTCTTTGTTTTTACTGACTTTATAGTTGAACAGGTTCTGGGTTTTGGGTTCAGGGTTTTAATCTTCCTAACCCAACACCCAGCACTTAAAACCTAAAAATTGAATTAGATTATTTTTTACAGTTTTTAAAATCTGCAAAAGTATAGTTATAAGTGTATTTTTGTATTTTTAAAAAACAAAGCCTTATTTTATCTTGTAGGAGCGCACATCTGTACGCCCTTATGGGATAGTGTTTTTTTAAGATTCTGTGTGATTATAAGTATAGTCCACCAGGTTAAATTTTTCCGTTTTTTTATAAAAACAGAAGTTTTTTTCTTGGTGCACTATAAATATAGTAAAGGATTTTTTTATGTGGGCATTAATAACTCTCCATGTTATATGTTCTTGTTTTATTGTGTGGAGTTTATTTGGGTACTATATATTTTTCTTTATTATAAGCTTATTTAAGGTAAAAAAAGAAGGGTGTGATACTTATGAACCACATATTTCTATTATTGTTCCATGTTATAATGAAGAAAAATATATAGTATCCAAAATTGAAAATTTAAAACTTCAGGATTATCCTTTAGATAAAGTAGAATTTATATTTGTCGATGGTGGTTCGAGAGATAAAACTATTCAATATATAGAGGAAAATATTAAATTTAATTCAAATTTTAAACTTATTCAGTCTCCTGAAAAAGGTAAAATTAATCAGATAAATTATGTTCTTCCTTCAGTTAAAGGAGAAATAATAATAATTACTGATGTTGATGGAATTATGAAATATGATTGTATTAGACATATTGTAAGTGAATTTAGTGGAGATAATAATATAGGTGTAGTTGGGGCTTATGTATATCCTGAACATTCTATACCAATTGAGTCCTGTTATTGGGATGCACAAAATAAAGGACGTTTTCTTGAATCTGATGCTTTTACATCCAGTTTTGTCATAGCAGTTTGCTATGCTTTTAAAAAAGGTTTTTTATATAAGTTCCCTGAAGATGTCGTAGCAGATGATATATATATAGCATATTGGGCAAATACACTCGGGTATAATGTTTTATTTTCACGAAAAGCAATTGTTGCAGAAATACGAACTCCGAAGAATTATTCAGATTTTTTTTCCCATAAATTTCGTAAAGCCAATGCTTTTTTACGTGAAAATTTAAGATTTTTATATCGTCTCCCTGAAATGAGAAATTTTTGGAAGATAATTTATATGACTAAAGTTATCCAATTATCTTTACTTCCATGGTTGAATGTTGTATGGTGTTTTCTTGCATTATCACTTATTACTCTATGGCGTTATGATGTTGTATTTTGGGAAACTGTATGTATTATGTTATTTTTTATTTTAACATCATTAACTTTCAAGCTGGTTAAGTTACCATTACGGAGAGAACATTACAATTTTAAGTTGCTGGCTCAAAATTACATATGTACTACTTTTATATTACTGGCAACTGGTTTTACTTATCCATTTTTTACTCAGTCCAGTAGCTACAGGAAAATATAAAGGATAATTTTCTATGAGTATCCTTCGATCCATCCATAAATTTTATATAAGTATACGTTACGCCTTCAGGCTTCACAAGCCGGTACTCACTCTTAGACTTATAAACATATTGCTGGATGTTCATTTTTTTAAGAAGAAGCCTTTAAGATATGTTGATTTTGCTCTGGGTTATAAATGTAATTTAACTTGTCAACATTGTTTTGCCACAGTTTTAGAAGATAAAAACAGGAAAATTATGTCACCTGACGATTATAAACGTGTTGTTAAAGAAAGTATGGAACTTGGTGCTGTGAATTTTTCAATTCAGGGAGGAGAACCTTTATTATATAGAAATCTCAGAGACATTATACAGGCCCTTAAACCTGAGCAGAATGTCATATCAGTTACAACAAATGGCGTTCTTCTCACTGCTGAAAAGGTAAAAGAACTGAAGATGTGGGGAGTTGATATATTAACTGTAAGTCTTGACAGTGGTATTGAAGATGAACATGATGATTTTAGAGGAAAGAAAGGTATTTTTGAAAAAACACTGAATGGTATTAAAGAAGCTCTTAAGCAGGGACTTCATGTTACAATAGGAACTACTGTTTATCATGGAAATATCAAATCAGAGGGGATACGGAAAATTTGTGACCTGGCAAAAGATTTAAAATGTGTTTTATGTTTTAATCTTGCTGTACCTATAGGCAACTGGGATAAAAATGAAGAAGTTTTACTTACGGAAAATGATCTTGAATATTTAAAAGTAATTGTAAATAAGTCTCCTTATATTCGTACAGATTTTGAAGCCAATATAGGTGGTTATGGATGCGGATCTGTTAAGGAAATTTTATATATTACTCCTTATGGAGATGTTTTACCCTGTCCATTTATCCATATTTCTCTTGGTAATGTATTAAATGAACCGGTAAAGATGATCCGTGAAAGAGCATTGAAAAATAAGTATTTTAAATCTTATTATCAAACATGCCTCTGTGCTACAGATAAAGAGTTTATAAAAAATTGCCTGTCAAAAACCAGGGGGGTATCTCCTCTACCCATACCTGCTGAAGAGGTATTTGAAAATGAATGAAAAGATATTTATAACAGGTGCTACAGGATTTATAGGCAGACGGCTTGTAAACAGATTAATAAATGAACATATACAGGTTATAGCACTGGTGAGAAAAAGTAATCATAATTTACCTTTATCAGATTTACTTCATATTACCGAGGGAAGTTTGTTTGATATAGATTTACTTGCTCATTTAATGAAAGATTGTACTATTGGTTATCACCTGGCTGCCAGTATAGATTTTAATCATGAAAATAAAGATTATATTTATAAAGTAAATGTTGATGGGACTAAATTTTTTTTAGAAGCAGCAAAAAAATCAGGACTTCATAAGGTTGTTTTTGTCAGTTCTGCATGCACAATAGGAATTTCATGGGAAAATCATAAAATATTAGATGAAAATACTGAATTTAACAGTAAGCTTTTAGCTCATAATGTTTATCTTGCATCCAAAAAATTAGCAGAGGATCTGGTTCTTTCTTATAAGGATATTATGAAAGTTGTTATAGCTAACCCTACAACAGTATATGGACCGGGAGATTATTCTTTAAATTCCGGTACTATTATAAAAACTATTGTGAAAAATAAAATAGTTCCTGTTTTTCCCGGAGGTACAAGTGTCGTTGATGTAGATGATGTAGTTGCGGGGTTGATGCTTTTAGGGAGAAAGAATACTCTTTATGATAGATATATTTTAACCAATGAAAATTTAAAATTTAGTGAGGTATTTTCTATTATTAGCAGTGTTACAGGTAAGAGGAACTTGTTTGTTAAAATACCGAAATATTTTCGATTACCTGTAAGATATTTTACCTGTATTTTGTCACTTTTATTTAAATTTTTAGGTCTTAAGGCAGGGTTATTTACACCTCAGATTATAGAAGACACTTTTTTATTTAAATATTATGATGGAAAAAGAATAAAAGATGAACTGGGATGGCTGCCTGAATATAATTTTAAAGAAACAATAGAAAGAGCATGGGAGTTTTATTTACATGAAGGATTATTTTGATGTCATATGGAAAAGAAGTTCAAAAAGCCAATAAAGAGTTTTACGATATAGCAGCAAATATATACGAAGAAGCTGATGGTAGAAGGAAAGATTTCCCTTTATGGCTTGAAGATATAATAAAAAAATTAGCCCTTGAGACAAAAGGGGAAAGATTAATTGATTTCGGCAGTGGTTCAGGATGGATTGCTAAAGTAGCATTGAAGTATTTTAAGCATGTTATTGCTGTAGACATATCTGATGTAATACTCAGAAAAATTGATGGACATCTTTATAAGGTGAATTCTACGCTTGAAGAATTGCCTTTTAAAAGTGAAAGTGTTGATGTTATTACATGTTTTGCTGTTTTACATCATATAAATGATTTTAAACCTGTTTTTCATGAAACGTTCAGAATTTTGAGAAAAAATGGAATATTTTATTCTGATCATGATTTAAGTAAAGAGTTTATGGATAGATTCTATATACCTATGAAAATTTATCGTAAGATTACCAATCCGGAAGGAAGATATTTAAAAATGGATAAAAGATTAACAGAAGAACTTTATAAGAAATCGGAGATTCATTCAGAGGGTATAGCTTCCTCTGATGTTTCATCTTTACTCACGGAAGCAGGTTTTCATAAGGTAGATTACAATTACCACTGGCTTGGATTAAACGGATTAACAGATTTTCTTTTTGGTTACCAGGGGCATAAAGGTGTTAAATGTAGCTGGGCTCCTTTATTATCTGTTACTGCAATTAAGACATAATGTTTGGAGATAGACTATTATAATGAAGATTTTATTATTATCACCACCTTATTTAAAAGAATATATGAGGAATGCCCGTTGCGATTTTGTATCTTTATCCGGAACTCAATGGTATCCTATTCTGCTCGGGTATAGTGGAGCTTTACTTGCAAAATATGGTTATGATGTAAAATTAGTAGATGCCCCATCATATTATCTGGATCATAATGATACAAAGAAAATAGTAAAGAATTTTTCACCGGATTTACTGGTTGTTTATAGTGGATATAAAAGTGAAGATAATGATGTAAAATTTGCCGACGAACTTGTTGAAGAATTGAATACTAACGCAGTTTTTGTAGGTCCTTATGCTTCCATAGCACCGGAAAATTTGCTCC
>JBEHWO010000422.1:0-5792 GCA_040217695.1 Vulcanimicrobiota bacterium
AAAATTTTTTATTTTAAATTTTTGCTCTGTATCCATCGAGGCTTTTATATAAGAATCTTTATTCTTTATGTCATTTCGCCAGCGATTTATAATATGGGAGATATTTTTCCTGTGCAGTTCATCTTCAGGACGTTTTAAATGTAATAATTCATGAGGGATTTCATCAGGGGAAAAAATTTCAAGAAAATCGCCCATTATAATATAATATTTAATATTTTCTCGCGTTTCTTCAGGACTGGCCTGTTCATATAAAAAATAGCCAATAGAACTATCAAACAGAGATTTTAATTCAGGCATTAATTTTTTTGAAATAATATCCTTATCCAGATCCGGTACAGTCATAAAATTAAAAATTATCTCCACAGGATCGATAGTATCAAAGACTAATTTTATTGCTCCTGAAGCTGCTCCTGTATGTTCTTTAACTATTTTTTCAACATCCTTAAAAGTAAGACTTCCGCAAGCTATTTGCTGGCAAATGGTATCAACCTCCGGGAGAATATCTTTGAGAGCTTCTCTGGCTACAACCTCAAGACGTGTATTCTGAGTTATTAATTGATGACCGGGATAGAGAACACAACCGGCTTTTTCTATTTCAATCAGAGCATTGTCTGTTTTATTCTTATCTTCATGCACATAAATCAATAATTCAGGTAAATCCGTATTTTCAAGAAAAAAATCTAATTTATACCTGAGTTCAAAATAACTTCCGTCAAAAAAGAACTTTTGCTCTTTCTTTATATCTATAGCATCAAATACATCCCTGTAGTGTTGTTCGGGATCAAACCATAATACTATTCCTTTATCTTTTATATGTTCTTTGATTAATTTTTTCAGATATTCTGCAAGTTTACCCATAACATTTTATTCCAAAGATATTTTATATCCTTCTCCTATTAATTCTAAAAGTTGTTTTCTCATCTTTTCCAGGACAGAGTCAATATCCTGAGGCTTTTCCAGATAACCTGATATAAAGTCGGACACCCGGATATGTTTAATTTTAACCTGCGGTAATGTAAGTTTTTCAATTTTATGAAAAGCTTCCTTTTTCATTCCGCTTACTGCAAGAAGATCAGAATCTATCTGCTCTATTGTTGCCTGGCAATTATTACAGTAATTTCTATCTGTAATTGATATATTACTGCATCGCCTGGTTTCAAAAGGTTTTAATATGTTTTCCTGTTCTTCATTACTGAGAGAAAGGAAATTATTATGGTTTTTGACTAGATTTATAGTTTTTTCAAATACTGCCTGTCTCTCATTATGTTTCGCCTCATAGATTTCATAGAAACATGACTTAATATCTTCCGAATTAAGCCTTATAGTATCAAGTTTATCATAAAAATCATCAGATGAAAAAATTACTTTCAATTCTTCTGCTTTACAGGAAATTTTATTATAATATCCCAGTTTGTCAATTAATGGTATGGTATGGGATAATATAAATTTACCTTTATTAATAATTTCTATATTTTTATCAGAAAGTTTATTGGCTATTTTTCTGATTTTTTCTCTGTCCTTCTTATAATCCATACCATGGGAAGCAAGTTCTAATACGCAATCATCATCAGGACTGATAAGAATCTTTTCAACAGTTTTCCTGAAATCATCGAATATATTTTTCAGAGGCAGATTTAATGCTTGTCCTTTTATACAGAGTGGTATTAAGACATCTTTATCTTCTTCTGCCAGTTTTCTAAAGGCACTGGCAATAGCAACTTCATCATATTCTATATCGTGTCCTGTAATTTTCGTATAATTTTGTCCTGCCTTTAGAAGTATTGTCAGATCAATAGCTTCTCTTGGGGAAAAAAGAGATTTTCTGAAGGCATTACTATTCGTAAAAGGCTCTCTTGAAGTGACTTCTAAATAATTTTTATGTCTGGCTCCATCAAAAGTAACTTCAATAGAACCGGATCTGAATAACACTGCCAGTATAAGACGTAATATATCAATTCCCCACCCGTAAGGAGAATCCTGAAAATGATCTTCAATTATTTCTCCTGTAACAGTTCCGTAAGAATGTTCTTTCCTGATATAATCCATAACTTCTTTTGCTGTATCGGCATTAATATTTGGAATATATTTATTATTCTGTTTTACTACAAGGTTAAATCCGCTATTATAGAATATGTCCGGCAATTCTTCCAAATTTGTCGATGCAAAAAAAGTATCCACCTCTTTACCTTTAATTTTCCCTGATCCCATTTCCAGTTTGGGATATATGTCAGGTATGGCAATATCAAACATACCTGTTACCATATCAACCAGAGTATTTCCAAGGGCACTTCCATCTTTCACTACACCTCTGAATATACCAGAACCTGCTTCAAAAGCTTTTCCCATCCTGGATTTTAGTTTCTGATAAATGCGGTTCTCTCTCTGTTTTTCATCTTCAAGACAGGTTGTCTCTTCCGGTGTTATCTGATTTTGGGAACGGAGTATCGAATAAGTAGCAACCATATCTCTGGATCTATACAACTCATCGATTAATTTATGAATGTCTTCTATAAGAGAGAATACCCAGAAGATTTCGTTTTTATGGCTTTCTTCACGGCTGATTACCCTGATTTCATTCTTTTTTTCATCAAAATGTTCCTGTTCGTCTTCAATATTGACAGAAAATACTATTTTCCCATCCTGTTTTTTTACATTGTTTACAAACAAACCTATCCTGAAGGTAGATAGCTTTTTATAAGAATAAGCTCTTGTCCTGGGAGAGTTAAGGATTTCATCAATTATATTCTGTTTTATTTCATTTCTCTGTTTTGGTTTTGGTGCCAGTCCTGATCTGGTAGTATCCCAGTTTTTTTCCTGGACTGTGAGAAGTTTATAGCCTTCTTCTGTCTCTCTTATAATTTGATCTTTTTCAAGTAATGAAATAGCTCTTTCCACTTCTTTTAGAATAGAATCTGATGAAACAGAAGGATGAAGAGAAACAGCAATATTATGTCTGGTTCTGGGCAGATTTCTTACAGATTCAAGTAACGCAATAGATTTTGCAACTTTAAGGGCCATATCATCTTCGGGAATATATTTGTTTATATCATCAACTTCTCTGGTAATTTCTGTAGGCAGTAGATTACCTGTATAAAGTAATTCATATACCTTATCCAGAGTCACCAGTGTTCCCACTTCTTCCAGAGAAAGATTTGTTCTGGGATGAATTAACATCTGCTGTGCTTGTTTTATAATAGTTCTGTTACTTCCTCCGACATGTTTCTGTGATCCTCTTTTCATACGAAAACCGGCAACGATATCAATACATAGATCAATTTGATAGGGTAAATAGGGATATAAATTTATAAATTCTTCTTTATGTAAAGGAATGTCTCTGTTTGTTCTTTCAAGTGAAGAGTGAGTTTTCAGTCTTCCTTCACTGGTGACAAACAAATCATTTAATATTTTTATCCCCTTTTCATTTTTCTGTAAAACTCTTTTCGAAGTAACTTCCTGTATATCAGATGATTTCAGATCTATTGTTATAGAAAATCTGTCCTGAAGGCGGGATAATTCCACTTTTTTTTCATCAAGAGAATCCAGAACTTCATTTAATTTCTCCTGAGAAGTAACTATAATCCAGCATGGTGAAGTAATTTCCTTTGCTTTAAACCTTTTTTTACTTTCTATGCCAAAGGCCTGAATAATTGCCTGTAAATCAAGCATTTTATCCACACTTCTTGATACATACTGCCCCACTTCATCAATTACAAATATAACACCGTATCCTGGTTTTCTCTTTTTTATTAAATCAAAGGTTCTTTCTGCCAGTTTATTCGGAGTAATATCTGCCCTTCCTGTAAATTTTTCAGAGTTTCCTCCTGCTCCGAGGGCATTAGACCAGCTATCAGGAGTGGTAAGAATGTCCGGCATCATTTCATGTAAAATATTACTGGCCTCTACAATACCCATAGCCATGTCTCTTTCTTCCTGCCAGGGAGGAAACCTTTTATTAAAAAGAGAGATAAATGCTTCAAGTTTTCCTTTATGTTCAAGTGTAATTTCAAGTTCCGCCAGATCAAAATCTTCTGAATATCCTAGATCACGTAAAAGAGCTTTATACATTATTTCCGTAATTCTCTCACCTGTGGTACGGACACCTCTGTCCATTGAAACATCAAAAATAATAGCATGAAGAGGAAATCTGGAATTTATATTCTGGAGATAACTTGTCATTTTTTCATCCTGAATATTTTCTCTAAACCATACAGATGCAGTTTTATCGAGAACTTTACGATTTGAAAGGGTATAGCCCAGGATTTTAGCAAAGGAAGATTTGCCTGAGCCGAAGAAGCCGGAAACCCAGATTCCTATCCCTTCATGAGGATCTGAGGGATATTTTGCCACTTCATCATAGACCCTGTAGAAATGTTCTTTAATAGCTTCTGTGGTTACATACTCCTGAAGTTCATCTCTGACAGTTTTTTCATCATGCTGTTCAACCTTAATAACTTCTTCTATCTTACGTTTTATATCTTTTTTAAAAATCGCTTCAATCTTTTCCATGTCTCTGTACCTCCCTGAAATTATTCCAAGCCATGTGCTACAGCAAGTGATTTATCTTTCTTACATTTTCCCTTTACTCTCTCCGGCCATAGCTTCATGGCAAGTCCTGACCAGTCATAATTACCTGCTTCAAGTTCTTCCCAGTTCTTCTCTACCTGACTCCAGAGAATTATATCTTTAAAAGGAGCAATATTGACCGTTATACCATCGTCTATATTAAGATCAAATCCGAGGGAAATTATTTTTTTCACAGATTCTTTAAAAGCAATAATTTCCGAAAGGACTTCTTCTAAATTCTGCTTCCTGCTTTCAATCCGTCTTTTTTCTCCTCCGTCACTGGCATCTATATTTGACTGAAGGTCTTTTAATTCAGATGATAAAAAATTAATCTTCGGCTCTATGTAATTTCTGATGATTTTAAAGAGAGTATCTGAATTAATACTGTGATAGTATAAGTAAATACTGTATCTTCTATTAGAAGACTGAATTAGCCAGTAAACAGGTTTTTTAAGATAACGATTTGTATGGGAGTCGAAGAATTTCTTTGTAAAATAAGATCTTAAATTCTGTCCCAGGATAAGTTCTATTTCTTTAATTACTTCTTCAGAAGTTTCTTTACCGAAGGTAATTTCCGAAGCTATTTCGATTAATCTGACTATGTCCTGAGGATGCCCTTCGTCCAGAGGGATTATGCCGTCAGATATGATTTTAAAGGGATATTTAATTTTCTGGCATCTGTTGATTTCTTCTTCTGAAAGGACAAATTTAGTCGGTTCTGAAATAATTTCATCTTTTTCCCATAGTTCATCGGCTTTTCTCTTTATTTTTTCTCTTAAGTCATATATTTCTACGTTATGAATAAGATTTTCATCATAAAAACTGCCGTTTATAAAATCCCATCTGCCGAACCAGCAACCGAGCCAGAAAGAAAGAAGGGATTCAATATGGTAGAGTTTTTTCTCTTCCACAGAGTAACCTCTTGTTTCTTTCCAGAGAACATCTTTTGGGCGTTTTTCCACGAATTTTTCTACAATAGCAATATCCGACGGGTTTGTTATATCGTAAAGTTCAAGAGTTTTTCTATCTATGTCAGAAGATATTTCTTCAAGTTCTCTATCTGCTTTTTCTTCATAAATTATGAGATCATCAAGTATTTCTTTTATACTTTTACTGCCTTTTTCCAGAAAGGTTATAATACATGACTTTTTAAACTGGTAATTTGTTTCATCGCCGAGATACCAGGTAGATTTTAGGAAATAACCTTGCCGTGATAGTATTGAGCTTTC
>JBEHWO010000423.1:0-5770 GCA_040217695.1 Vulcanimicrobiota bacterium
ATTTGCTCCAAAAGACAAAATATATAAATAAGGTTATTCAGGGAGAATTTGAATATCCTTTAGTAGATATTGCTAAAAATATACCTGAAAAAGATATTTCAAATCTTTATTATAAAGAAAACAATGAAATCAAAAAGAATAATCAAAGACCCTATTTATCAGGTAAAGAATTAGATGAGATTCCTTTTATATCAGAATTTTTTAAAAAGCAGCTAGATATTTATAAATATAGAACTATTTCTGAGCCATATCCTTTTATGGATATAATGACAGGTAGAGGTTGTAAATGGGGTCTATGTACCTATTGTTTATGGGTTCATACTTATATAAAAGGTTCCGTTTATAATGTAAGAAGTATTGAGAATGTGATAGAAGAATTCAAGTATATAGAAAAAGATTTACCTCATGTTAGATCGGTAATGATTCAGGATGATACCTTTACAGATGAAAGGATTATGGAATTCTGTGAGGCAAAAATAAAAGCTGGGATTAAAATAAAGTGGTCATGTTATGCAAGAGCTAATTTAACTTATGAAAGTCTTGCTATGATGAAAAAGGCTAACTGTTTAAATCTTCATGTAGGGTATGAATCTGCATCGAAAGAAGTTCTTAAAAATATAAAAAAAGGACTTTCTCGCGAAACTATGGAAAAATTCACTCATAACGCTAAAAAAGCACGTTTACATATTCATGGTGATTTTGCGCTTGGTTTCCCGGGAGAAACAGTTGAATCCGCGAAAGAAACTATAAAATGGGCTCAAAAGTTAAATCCTCATACGGCACAGTTTCAGCTTATGATACCTTTCCCGGGAACACCATTTTATGCTCTACTGAAACATAATGGATGGCTTACTGAAAAAGGAGAACCTGATTATCCTGACTACAGTAATGAACAGATAAGATGTCTTGCAAAACAGGCCTATCGTTCTTTTTATATCAGTCCTCAATATTTATATAAGGCAATCAGGGATCCTTATTATTATGTTTTTTTAAGATTGAAAGCTATATTTCGTGCAATACCGGCTATGTTCTGGAGAAGATGGTAAGAGATAAATTTAGCTTTTCCATAAATTGTATTTTAAAATAACGTATATAGCCTCGAAGCCATCCTTCCAGTTGATTTTTTTACCTTCTTCATAAGTTCTCCCGTAATAAGAAATACCTACTTCATAAATTCTGTAATTTTTTCTGGCTATTTTTGCTGTGAGTTCAGGCTCAACACCGAAACGCTTCTCTTCAATAGTAATTGATTTAATAACATTTTTTCTGAAAACTTTATAACAGGTTTCCATATCTGTCAGATTAATGTTAGTAAACATATTTGATAGAAGAGTTAAGAATGTATTTCCAACCATATGCCAGAAATATAATACTCTATGAGGTGCTCCTCCCATAAAACGAGAGCCATAAACTACATCTGCTTTATCTTCCAATATCGGCGTTATGAGTCTCTCGTAATCCTGAGGATTATATTCGAGGTCCGCATCCTGAATAATTATTATATCGCCTGTTGCTTCTTTAAACCCGTTGCTTAATGCTCCACCTTTCCCCAGGTTTCTTTTGTGATAAATGATCTTATCAACTTTTCCTTCAATTTCGTTTTTAAGAATCTCCCTTGTGCCATCCGTCGAGCAATCATCGATAATAATAATTTCTTTTTCTTTTACTGGTGACTTCTTTACTGCTTCTACAATATCTTTAATAGTTCTAACTTCATTAAAACATGGTATAATAATTGAGATTTTCATATTTATTCTTTATTTTTCGAGCTGATACTCAGCCAAAATCTATAAATATCCTCTCCTATTTATTCTCAGATAAGAATATATAAGATGACCAATAATAGCAAAAATATCTTCTACCGGACCATATTCTCCGTCAGGTGTCGGTATGTGTACACTTATATCTACTATTTCTTTTAGAATGCCTCCTGTAAACCCCGTACACCCTATAGTAGTAGCGTTTATTTTTTTTGCATATTTAACCGCTTCTATTATATTTTTAGAATTCCCGCTTACAGAGAGAGCAAACACCAGATCTTCCGGCTGTAATAATGCTTCCAACTGATATAGAAACACATTATTATAACCTTCGTCATTGGCTACAGCGGTTACGACTGCCATATTATCTACAAGGCTGACAGCTTTTATAATCTTTTTCCCATTTGCTCTGGTTCCAATACCTATATCATTGGCAAAATGAGATGCCGTTACGGCACTACCGCCATTACCTATAAAATAAATTGTATTTCCCCTCTCACCTGTATCGATAAAAGCATTAATTATACTTTCTATTATATCTGTATCAATTAAGGTTAATAGTTTTGTTAAATATGATAAATAATATTTAGTATATTCACTTTTTGAAGAAGATTTATTGAAATAGCCTATGAGATCATCAGTCTGTTTTTTTGCATCTATTAAATATTTATTTATTAATTCAGTTGAGGAAAAAACTACTTCATGTGTAAAACTCATCTCACATCCTATTTCTTTAAGAATTTTTAATTCTTTTTGAAGTTTTCCTGTTTTATCTTCAAACTTTTCAAATTCCTGACCTTTTACATATATGTGAGGTCTCAAAATTTTGAGGGTTTCTTCTGCAGTGGGCCATTTATTAACAGACGTAAAATCAACACATTCCAGCGCCGCTATGGAACTGACTCGCAGATCCTGACTGTAAGCTGGCCTTCCCGGTCCTTTATCTACATATATATCAGGAGTTACTGTAACAACAAGTATATCTCCCATTTGTTTAGCTGCCTGAAAATGTTTTATATGTCCGGGATGCATAAGATCAAAACATCCATGGCAGAGAACTATCTTTTTTCCCTGTTCTCTTAAATTGCTCAACTCTTCAGTTAATAGATCAAATTCAATTACTTTTCCCATATATTCCACCTAAAATACTTTATTATAATTTTACCCATTAAAATAATTATCTATACCGGAACGATTAAACAGTTTTAGCTTCTATAACTTTTTCCTCTTCATTAATCCCGGCCCAGAGGGAAGGTATGGTGTCCGAATGCTTACCTCTTACATAAAAACTTTCTCCGCCATCAGCTACAGTGCGTATCAGCATGGTCTTTAAAGGTCTGAAATAGTAGGCAGCTTCATCTTTTGACGGTTCTGTTTTAATATCTTCCGGAAGTTTTATGAGATCGCAAACAAGGGTACTGAAATGTCTTATTTCTTTGCCCTTTTGTCTGGCCACATTTCTGGCCATACTCAATGCTTTTAAATAAACTTCAGGTGCCATGACAGAACTGCCGAAATTCATAACAACACCATGTTCAAGTCTTTGAACGATTGATACAAACTTCAGAAAATCGTTGTAAGAAAGTGATCCTGTCGCTGCTCCGTCAAAGTTCGGATGTTCATGAATAATGTCATAACCTATACCAACATGAACTGTAACAGGAATATTTAGACGAGAGGCAGAAGCGAGAATACTTGTGTTTTTATGAGGGAAATCAGAATTTTCTATATGTTTTCCTATAGCCTCACCCAGACCTGTATTCTTATTTTTTCTGTAATTTTCATTTATAATATCGTTTATATAACCTGTTTCCTTCCATAATCCAAACTGTCCTTCTTTGATATATTTTGCCACACTTTCCGTTGTTTCACCTGTGAGAGAAAATTCAAAATCGTGTATTATTCCTGCTCCGTTCATAGCTATACATGAGATATAGCCTCTTTCAAGAAGGTCAATTATATAATTTTGAACGCCGGAGCGAATTACATGGGCTCCCATCATCAATATTACGGAAGCTCCTGACCTGCGGGCACAGATAATACGTCTGGAAATTTCCACGATTTTTTTATCTATATAATTTATTTTTGTACTCTTCAAATTTTTTATAATTGATATATCAAGGTCGTTTACTCTGTCTGATAATGGCTTAATAACAAGATTGTTTCGCTCAAACATACAGTCAACTTTCCTTTTTTACAACACTTATTGTTACTATGTTCAGATACAGTTATTGTGAGAAATCCATTCCATATACCACTTTACAAATAATCTTAACCCTTTTTCAATCCCGGTTTCCGGTTTAAATTGAACTTCACGAAAAAGCTCATCAATATCGGCAAAGGTCTCAACCATATCTCCGTCCTGCATGGGAAGAAATTTCTTCTTCGCTTCTATCCCTGTTTCTTTCTCCAGAATACTCACAAAATACATTAAATCTACGGGTCTATTATTCCCGATATTGTAAATTTTATACCCTGCAGGAGAACTCCCCGGATCAGGTTTTTCACCTGTCCACTCCTTGTTCCCTTCCGGTATTTTCTCTACAAGTCTTACCATACCTTCTACTATATCATCAATATATGTAAAATCCCTTTTCATCTGCCCGTTATTATATATTTCAATTTCTTTGCCCTCATAAATAGCCTTCGTAAATTTAAAATAAGCCATATCCGGCCTGCCCCATGGGCCGTAAACAGTGAAAAACCTCAACCCCGTAACAGGAATATTATAAAGATAACTGTAACTATGGGCCATGAGTTCATTTGATTTTTTTGTTGCCCCATAAAGAGATATGGGATGGTCCACATTGTCATGAACAGAGAAAGGCTTTGACTCATTCAGCCCGTAAACGGAACTTGACGAAGCAAATATAAGATGTCTCACCCCGTAATGACGGCACCCTTCAAGGATATTCAGAAAACCGTTTATGTTACTGTCAATATAGGCATAAGGATTTACAAGTGAATATCTCACACCTGCCTGTGCTGCAAGGTTTATGACAGAATCAAATTTTTCACCTTTGAATAAATTATTTATTGCTTCTCTGTCGTGCAGATTCATTTTGAAAAAATTAAAATTTTTGTATTTATGACTTTCTACCGGTTTATTATACTCTATATCTTTCTCGTCTATGCCGAGTTGTTTCAGTCTGGCATATTTTAAGTTCACATCGTAATAATCATTTATATTATCGATACCTGTTACTCTATATCCGTCCTGTAACAGTCTGAGAGATATATGAAATCCGATAAATCCTGCAGATCCTGTGACGAGTATTTTGCTCATTGCCTGAACCTTTCTTTATAGCAGGGGTGGGTATTTTATGATATAATTAAAGATTGATATGAAAAAATATTCTCTTGAATTTAAATTACTCCTTGTTTTTATTTCTGTAGAATTGATATTATTTCTTTTGAGTTTTACTGAAATATTTAATCTGTTTCATTCTCTTACAATTTCTTTATTTACATGTCTGGTGCTGACAATCTATTTTATCATAATGAGAGAAAAAATACCAATAAACATATCATTAAAGCTCTCAAGAATTGTATTTATAACCTTTTTCGGAGCATTATTTCTTCTGAATGTTTTTGTAATAACAGGGGGAATGAGTAAAATTACTGTGCCATTTTTTATAACAGGTATGGCAGTAATAATATTTGCCGACATGGAAAGTCTTGGTATCGTGAAGACTTTCTACGGTCAAAAAATTTCTGATTTAGATGATCTGAAAATAAAGAATAAATTTTTACATTTAATAATGATAATTTCTATAATATGGCCTTTAATTCCCCTGTCCGGTGCCATTATATATTCAAGATTCCCTGAAAAATTCGAATTTTTGAAAAAAATAGAATTCCCTCTGTCGAATCCTCTTATGGCAGTTTCAGACAGTGACGGTAATATTTACATAGATACAGGCTTTTACTGTCGTATTCAGAAATATGATAAAGACGGGCATTTTCTATATGGTTTTGGTTATGGAAATCCAGGTAATACGGAACTGATT
>JBEHWO010000424.1:0-5732 GCA_040217695.1 Vulcanimicrobiota bacterium
ATAAGACGGTCATATCCTGATTCCTGATAAAAATCTTCTATTTCTATTTTATTTTCGAGATAAAGGGATTTACTATCCGAATAACCGCCGAGACATGGGGTATCCAGTTGTTCCGAACTTTTAATTTCATATTTTACTAAAGGCCACAGAAAATCAGTCTTTACTTCAAGTTTACTTAAAGCTCTTGCGAGAAGGTCAATATTCATGGACCATAAAAGAGGGTCTCTCAGGAATGAAGGATTTATCGACTTTCCGAGAATCATACCGTAAGTATTTGTGGCACGAAAGATCATACGAACTGTTTTACCTCTGAAATCCTTCAATAACGTATCATGGGAAAGAAGATATTCCCTGTTTTTTAACATATAATTATACATTTCATTAAATCCCTGAAGAATATCATCTTTATATTCATAAGGACTTATTTTTTTATCTTTAATATAAGGCATATTCAGTCCCATTCTGTTTGCTCTGATACGATCCGTTTCAAATCTTATACTGTCTGTTTTTAAATTTTTCCAGATTTCCTGATTGTAAATCATGCCATGATCATCGGTGCTTCCAAGACCGCTTACATCATAAGCTTTATTGTCGGGAGTGAACTGCCACCGTGGAAGAAGGCCTGTTCTTAAAACTGAATCGTAAAGTTTTTTGTCTGCAAGAAACCTTATCTTCTGCCCGTATTGTTCATCTTCAAAAAATCTCACATCTCCCTGCATAAGTGTTTCTAAATCAACAAGAACAGGATATTCGCCGGAGGCAATAATATTCTCCATATGACAGTCTGATGTGCTGAATATATAAAGAAGACAGAGCAGTGCTCCTGCCCGTCTGTAGTAGTTTTTAACTCCTTCTTCATCATTGCATGGCAGATGGTCTGCAAATTCCACCCATCCGTAACCTTTACGGTTAATTATTTTTAAAGATTTAAAATCATAAGGTACGTCATTCTCATTAAACCATGACAAAAGGTGAAAATAAGTTTTTTCCAGAGACAGATCCTTTGGTTTATAAACAATCTTCAACCCTGACTCGAATTCAAGTGTTATTACCTGTTTCCCTCCATTATGTCTGTCAGAAACAGAAGGATTTACCTTTATAAGTTTTCCCGGTTCTTTCCCTTCATTGAAAATTTCAGAGATTTCGGGTAAATCCTCATGAAGTCTCAGAAGAAATTCGGAAATATTATCTATCCACTGGCTTATAAGAGTGCATACAAGTCTTGCAAGGACTCTGTATTCCATGAAAAGATCCATATAATTATTTTTCAGCATTTTTTCTACAAATAAATCGTATTTATTACGTTTTTCTGTATTGATAAACCTGTCAAGAGTACCGGTAAAGGATGAATCACTGTTAAATATTGAAAATTCCAGATAAACTGCCTTTACACATATATAATGTATTGAAGCCATGAGGCTATGTTCAAAAAGGATATGAACATGTTCATCTGCCAGATTATAGCTGTTTCCGGTTTTTTTCATAACTTCTTCTCCTGCGAGTATAACAAGAGGCACATAAATCTCTTCAAAGGGGACAGGTATTTCAGATAGCAAAAATCTATTATTTTTCCCTTTTCTTATGTCTTCAAACTTTAAAGAATCTTCTCTGTTAAGGATTTTTTCTAAAATACTGCTCCATTCGGAAAGATTATCCCTGTCCCTGAGATGGACTTTCCCGAGAAGAAGCTTTACTTTATCTTCTGTTAAATTATCAAAAGAAAGCCTCTTCTGGAAAAGTTCATCATCTCCTTTTGCCAGGATTTCTTTCCATTTAGAAAGGTACCTGTCGGAGGTTTCCCCTGTTACAGATTCCGGTATAAAATCTCCTTCTATCCTTTCATGTAAAAAAGCCGTTTTTTCGATAAAATCAATCACTTCTTCTGCAGACATTATTTTTTTCATTATACATCTCCTGAAATATCAATAACTTTCACCGTAAGACTATCCGAAAAATAGAACCTGAATAAACAGAAGAGATTTACGGACAGTCTTTAAACTGCTTTTTTATCATTATTTTCTGAGTGGTGCCAGCAGTAAATACAACACCGGATAATCTGTGAGCATGTCTCCTACCGTCACGCGTTACACGTTAAGCGTCACGACTATAACCGGCGGAATATTTACCGTTATAAGCACCTAGCAATGCCTGCCAAATATTTCAATCAGAATACAGCCAAGACCCAGACTCGGAATGGATATGGCGAGCGATTCTCCCAGAGTTCCTGCAGCTATCTTATCAATTGTTTCTTCCGATATTTCTTCGAGCCCCTGCGGTTCTATACAGGGCAATACTACATGTTTTACCTCAGGCGTATCTTCTACTATTCTGAGTGTTACACCCTCAGGCAGTTTTATGCCATACTCTTTAGAAAGAATCTCTCCCGGATTTGCTATCAATGCTTTTTTAAAATCCTCATCTTTTATCACCCTTGCTAAAATTTTACCTGATAAATCTTTATTTTCCTCTGACATAGTTTTTCTCCTTTCATTATTTTTTTAATAATATCTGCCATAATATTTATATAAAAATTATGAAGTCTTATGCTTCACTGTTTGTTAATTTTTATATCTGGTTATGACCGCTCCAGTCAGAAGTTTTCACTGCACATGTTGTTTTGAAATTTACTTCCAACCCAATAAATCAGACATCCAACACCGAGGCCTCCAACTGACATAGCAACTGTTTCCCGCCAGGTGCCTGCCGCCGCTATTTTGTCAATTACTTCTTCCGATAATTCTTCCAGTGCAGGAGGTTCGATACAGGGTAATACTACATGTTTTACTTCAGGCGTATCTTCCAGTATTTTGAGCGTTAATCCTTCAGGCAGTTTAATATCATATTCTTTAGAGAGAATCTCAGCAGGATTTGCTATTAATGCTTTTTTGAAATCCTCATCTTTCAGCATCCTTGCTAAAATTTTACCTGATAAATCTTTCTTTTCCTCTGGCATAATACTTCATCCTTTCACTGATTTTTTATTTCTCTTTTCTAAAATAACTTTAACCTTTACACTCTCCACCGATTATAAAATAGATGATACATCCGAGTCCAAAGCCCCCCAAAGATACGTCCAGCGTATAGTTTCTACCGCCTGCCGCTATTTTGTCAATTGCTTCTTCCGATAATTCTTCCAGTGCAGGAGGTTCGATACAGGGTAATACTACATGTTTTACCTCAGGCGTATCTTCCAGTATTTTGAGTGTTAACCCTTCAGGCAGTTTAATATCATATTCTTTAGAGAGAATCTCTGCCGGATTTTCTATTAGTGATTTTTTAAAATCCTCATCTTTCAGCACCCTTGCTAAAATTTTACCTGATAAATCTTTGTTTTCTTCTGACATAATACTTCATCCTTTCTCTAATTTATGAACCTTTCAATAAAGGCTTTTCTTTCCTGTAGAAACGTTCTGTAGACTATATCAAAGATAAAATCATCAACTCTTTTCTTACCTGTATATTCTCCCAGAGATTTAATCGTATTATTATGGATGTGTATTTCTTCGACAAAATCTTTCATATGTTCGCCTCCGGAAAAAAACGAGGCAAATCTGTGAGAATTAGATATAAAATCCTTATAAAACAGGAGTATATCATCATCAAAGGCTTTTAATAATAAATCTATCGTATCGGGGAATAATCTGTAGATACCGCATATAAGAAAGGAACAGAATTTTTCCAGAAAGGGATATTTATCTGTAAGGGAGCCTTCAATGGTATATAAATGGGAAAAGAGATCTTTATTTTTCCTGACAAAAGAATGAGCAGCGGAAAAATTAACACTGTCCGATATATTTGAATAAATATCTTTCAGCACAAGCCTGTCCTTACAATCGTCATATAATTGTGTACCGCTCAGCACACACACCGAATGAAGATCACACCGGTAAGCTCCCTTTTTAAGTAATTTATAAAACATATTTAATGTCAATTTCAAATCTTCTTCAGTTTCGTCCGGGAAACCTGCCATAAATGAAATAATGGGCCTGATTTTATATTTTAACAGGTTATCGATTACATAATCAACTCTTTCGAGATTGAGGTTTTTACCTGCATATTTCTGCATTGCAGGAGATCCTGTCTCCATACCGATAAATACCATCCTGCACCCCGAGTCTGACATATGTTTTATTAAATCTTCATCCAGACTGTCGAGCCTTACGTAACACATCCAATCAATATTTATTTCTTTCAGCGCCCTGCATAAACCGGTAAAAAAATTATAATCAACACAGATATTGTCATTTGTAAATTCAAAGAAAAGATCATCTTTCTTTAATTTCTTTTTTACCGTTTCTATTTCTTTGCAGATGCTTTCTATAGATTTTGATCTGTATTTTCTCTGCCAGAAATTGGAAGTTGAGCAGAAGACACATTTATAAGGACATCCTCTTCCTGAATGTATGCTGATGTTTTGTAATTCCCTGAAATAAGGAATTAAATCATAATCCAATTCGGGAAGTTCATCTAAATTCCTGACCATACCATTATCTTCATTTCTGATAATCAGATTATTTTCACGATATACTATACCCGGTGCCGATGTCAGATCATTATTCACTATTCCCTTTATAATTGCTTCTATTTTATTTTCTCCTTCTCCGTAGCAGATCAAATCTATAAAGGCGAATTCTTTAAGAATCCTTTCAGGAAAGACTGAAGCCTGGGGGCCTCCCAGGATTATTTTAATTTTCTCATTTCTTTCTTTAATCAACTCTGCAAGAAGTAAACTGCTATGAAAGGAATTACACATGGTAGTAAATCCCACAATATCAGGCTTTTTATTTATTATGAAATCACACATAATCTCCAGTTTTTTCATCTGATCAGGAGAATAATCGATTATTTTTTGAGTAAATAAATAGGTGAAACTCAATATTTCAACATCGTATCCCTTTTGTTTTAAAACAGTGGCCAGACTCAACAATCCTGTTGATATTATATATCTGGAATTAACACTTATATGCTGTATATTTTCTATGAGTAATATTTTCATAAGATTCTCCCTGTAAATTATAGCTTTCTCTGAGAACAAAGGTCTTTCTGGACTCTCCATCTTTACAGAATCTTAAACTGTCTTCATTCTTTCTACAAATGCTGTTCTATATTCATATTATTATACATAAAAGGGATGAACACCTATATGAACGAGACAGCTATTAGAACCACCGCCGGATAGATTACTGATTTCCTCTTCACTCAGCTCTGATTTAACCAGTTCTATCTCTTCTTTACTGAAATCAAACCCGTGGGATGTTACAAAATCCATGCGGCTCTTTTCATCTTTACATTCATTAACTTTCCTTTTGAATTCATTGTCTGTACCCATTCTCTTTATAAATGCCCTGGCAGATAACATACTCATAAAAGAACCTCCTTTTTTATAGATAAAATGATTATAACATAAACCTGTGAAGAATTTATGAAGAAGGTATGAATGTTATGTGAAGAATTTTATTACATGTTTATTCAGAAACATTAAAATTTATCTTTACAACTGTATAATGGAGGATTTTTTTATTATTTCCCTTTATACTTTGATGTCTTTATAATGGGATTTACAGGAAATAATTATAATTTCTTCTTTCTCAATTTTATAAACCAGTCTGTGTTCATTATTTATTCTTCTTGACCAGAATCCGCTTAAATTGTGCTTGAGTGCTTCAGCTTTTCCTATGCCTTTGTGAGGATTTCTTTTTATGTCTTTTATTAATTCCACTATTTTATTATAT
>JBEHWO010000425.1:0-5727 GCA_040217695.1 Vulcanimicrobiota bacterium
TGTCTTCCCGCCCACTTTTATTGTTCTTCCTCCAAAAAAGCCTTCATTAATCAAAGGATTCCCCCAGAAATCCCTTTGAATGTATGAAGAATTAGATGACCCAATTACCAGTCCAGATATTAACTCCGAAATTATACCGAGCAATTCGATTACCTCCATACATATTTTATCCGGAAAATTATTTCATCCTGATAATTAATACACCAACTTCTAAAGATAAATTTATATAAAAAAACAAAAAAAATTAATTTTTTTTATAACTCACTGCCTGATTATATAAATATGGCGTATAAACTCATAAATTCCAACTCCATAAACACCGACTACAGCGGAAACAAAAAGAAAAAGAGGAATAGTTACCGGGAAAAATACCAGTGCCAGACAGCTAATCGCACCCATCAGACGAAGGAGGAAAACGCCTCCCCAGTACATAGAAAAAACAATATACATAAGAAATAAAAAACCAAAAAATTTTATTCCAGTAGACCCATCCATCTGTTCTATAGGCACAGTCAGAAAAGGTATCGAACATAAAAAAATAATTACTGAAATGATCACTAACATTCCAGACTTAACCTTACTATCCACTTTATTAATATTCATAGCAGCCTCCTTTTAACTAATTATGTTCCTGAGTAAAATAACAGATGTTTCAGAGAAAAATTTAACCTATAATAAAAAACCGCCATAAGGCGGCTAAATTGAAGAGAAGGAAAACTTATTTCTTTATAACTTATTTTTCCTCATACTACTACTATCAGACTTCAGATTGAACTCGAATTGTAAGATCTGCCATACGTAATATATCACCATCATAAACTTCTACAGGTACTCCATCAGGCAGTCTTTCAAATTTATTCTTGACTCTGCTATAAGTGCCGTTCTGTCCCATAGGAATAACATATGTCTGAAATCCTTCCTTACGGAATACCGCATGGATTGAACTTACTCTCAGGGAACCTCCCAAATTATCTCTTCCGGCTAACACTCTGCCGCTGTCAACAGGTATTCTTATACCGCTGTCTGTAATTAACATTAAATTTGGGCTCTTAACACCACAATCAGGACAGGCTATTTTATCTATATCATTTATAAACTGGTAATCACAGGATTTACAGTAGCAAACCCTTTTAAAAGCTTCAACCAGAGCTTTTAACCATTCAGATGTAGAAGGTCTCTCTGCAGAATTAAGCACAAAGCTTCTGCGAAATAACCGGGAGAGAGCCGGAGTTAAAATTTCCGATTTAAAACCTCCGGATTTATCAGTACAGGTATTAAATGCAGGGTCTTGAAGCCACTTACCAAGTTTCTGAGCTTCATATAATGAATTTTCATCATCTATAGAACCCTGGTAATTGAACTTTAATAATATAATCTCATGTAATATAAGACTCAATGAATATAAATCAGTATGTATATTCGGATGAAGATGGTGACCTCTCTCATAATAAGCTTTTCTTATCTCAGGTGCAATATAAAACGGATGACCGCTCATAGGAGGTAAAGGCTGATTTGGAGCTGAAAAATTATCAAAATCTATAATTTTAGCTTTGAGTACAGAACCTTCCCGTTTTATTAAAACATTATCCGGATGCAGATCACCCATAGCTATATTCATTCTGTGTAACACATCAATACCTGAAACAATAACTATGGCAAGTTGAAGATTTTCAACAAGATTGGGATTCCCCATCTCCAGGAATTCCCTTAATGGAATCCCCTCTGCAAAAAAGCTGACATTCCCTATTGTACCATTCTTGAAAAAATCAAAAGGGGAACATATTACCGGTGATAATTTATACAGCCCCTGATTTACTAAATATTCCATTCTCTTCTCTGTCTCTGTGGTATGAAATTTATCAAAAAATTCCTTCACTATAACATTACAATTAAGCTCGGCTATCTTCCCTATATATATTCTGGCCTGTCCTCCGGCAGATAAAAAATCCAGGATCATTACACTGTAGCCATTCATCGTAGTTATGACCTGCCCTGGATTTATCATACAGATATCACCTCCTGCTTTTTCTTTGAATTCCTATCCAGCCAAAAACTGGACGGAATCGTTGGGAATTTTTTACCTATAAGAGACATAGTAATATTATCGTCAAACACATAACCTATTTCATCTCTATGAGAAACCAGTTCATTTAATATGAAATTTATAGATTCAGTAAAATCTCCCTTATAATATATACAGGTTTTCAGGATATCTTTTATAAAAAAATCATCAACCCGATCAAACAATCCGTCAGTTCCTGTAATGATAATGTCTCCCCTGTTACGCTTCAACACTTCGATAACAGGTTTTCCCATCATAGATGGCCCAAGAGAAGCTGTTAGTACATTATTAGCTTTACCTTTATGAGGTGTAATAAATTTCTCGAAAATACACTCAGAACTACACTCAGAACTCCTGAAAATCCATCCGCCTCCATCTCCGATATAAGAACAGACCACCTTAGAGTTACTTGCTATTACAACTATAAGGGTAGTCCTCAACCCGTTTACAATATCCAATCGTCTTGCTTCATCAGATAATTTATTAGAAGCTTCAAATATAGCTCCTAAAGCAATCTGCTTTAAATTCTTTAATTTTTTATTCCCAAGATGTGTAACAAGATATGAAACAGCAGCTACTGTTGCTACATACGAAGCTCTCCCTCCGTATGGCATTCCGCCGCACCCATCTGCAATCACGGCTATATCAAGATTTCCTGTTTTAAACACCATTCCATAATCTTCATTCTTGTCTCTCACATTTCCCGTAACAGACCCGAACCCAATCCGCCATGCTTCCTCTGCAGGAAAAAATACAGTTTTACGGATTAAGAAATCTGTTTTTTCTAAAACACCTGCTATTACCTTGCTCTGCTCTTCTGGTTTTAGAATACTGTCCTGTTCAATAACAGAGTCATATATAAAATTTGTTAAAAAACCGTTTAATTTACCATTCATAGATGCTCTTCCGATCATAGGTGCTCTTCCAAGACAGAAAAAAAGAAAGCTTACTATCAAAAACTCTCCGACCGTATAAAAAAAACCTGTATAAACTACATTTTTACAGTCTTCCCGGCAGACAGGACCTTCATTTATAACGGTATCTCCTATTTCATTTGCGGTAGTAATATAATATCGACTGATATATTTCTCTCTGGTTTCCACCTTTGGAAGGAACACCGATGAGTTTGATTTTGCTTCGTAAATCGCAATATTACCATTACCTTCATTTGCATGAACAAACTTTGTAAAGAAAAATAAAATAACAAGTAGTAGTAATAAGACACATAAAAGTTTACTGGCATTAAAACTATGGGATTTGTAACTCTTTAACCTGCAGTGTTCAATCTTTACTGGTGGAGAGCCAAGGTTCACACCTGCACTCGAAACATAAGCAATCTGTTCTCTTGTCGGATTTAAATGCATTTTCCTTCTCCTCCTTTTTAAAAAGGGGGCAAACTGCCCCCTTTTCTTAATAATTTAGGTTAATTAGATCCCTTGTGGCATTCCTTCCATAACTTAATGAAACTGACATAGTTTTACCGACAGCTCCAAGAAAACACCTGAGCTCTTTTCCATTTCTGCACCTGTAAAAATGCTGTGGTGATGTAGCCAGTTGTTTAAGCATATTTTCGTCTGCATCAGTTCCGAAACCTATAGTAACGACATCCGCTCTCACTTTTAAATGTTCTGCTATATGGTAAGGCACATCACCTGTATTATGCCCGCCGTCTGAAAATAATAACACGACAGGTCTTAAAAACATATGTGATTCAAAACCCACATTCCCTAATAAAGCGAGGGCCTGTTCCAGACCGGAAGTTATATTTGTACCACTTCCACATACTCTTAAAGGCTCTGGTTCTAAAAACCCTGCAACTGTAAAATCATTAACAACCTTACTTGACCCTGAAAAGTCTATTACTGCCACACTGAAACCATCTTTATTCCCTGGATTTGCAAGCTCATTTACAAGCTCTACTACTGCAGCAGACGCTTCCCTGGCCTTATTTCCTTCCATTGAAGGAGACACATCTCTAAGAATTATAACTCTCTGACTGGTTTTACTCTTTGCCCATACCGGCGGATTAAGAGCTGATACGATTCGAATCGTCCTTGCCATACCAAAACCTCCTTTATACAATAGTTCCCCCTGTCTGAATGGAAGCAACGATGCTTTTCCCCAAAGCATTTGAAATTACTCTGAGTTCTTCAGGAGATGGGCTGTTAGAAATCTGAAAAAAGAAACCATCTGCTCCTTTTATCAGCTCCATCATTCTGGTAGTTCGTTCACATACTAAATACAGTAGAATCCCCCTGTTTCTTATCTCTATCCCAAGTTCTTTCGGCGACTTACCCGATCTTAAAGGTTTTGACTCTGAAGAAGCAAAACACAAAATTACCGATCTGGCTTCCAATGGATTTGCATGCCAGGGAGTTACCATTAAAAGACTTTCAATAGCATCCAGATGATGTTCTTCTGGATCTCCTCCACCCTGATAAGTGATACTTCTCATCTCACCAATTGCTGTCTCTGAGTCGCTTTTACTGCAATGCACTATAAATTTCTCGTCATAATCGAGGTCTCCATGACTTGCCAGAGTACAATTAACTACCTTAACATGCAAAACAACATCTCTTAAGACTAATTCATAAGCCATAGGAATACCTTTCGCAAAAGAAGCACTTGAACCGGTGCGATCCACTGTCGTAGAAAGATCAAGAACTGCCTGAAGCTTCCGCCTTTCCGTAGGCTTTACTCTGGATCTTAACGATAATACAGGAGCGTTAAATTCCCGGTTGCAGTAACTACAAACATCATCGTTAGAGTTGATTCGAAAACAGCCAGGGCAGATATAACCGGTCTGCTGTTCTTTAGGCTTCATAAGAAAAGTTGCGAATTTATTTATCAGACCCATCTCTATTAACCTCCTATCTGCTTTTAGTAATATATACACCATAAAAACAAATTTATTCAGTCTCATACAAAAAAATTATATTAAAAATCTTTTCAATAATTGTTATTTCCTTTACGGGTTTAGTGTCCGAAAGTGAATCCAGCCGCCTTTCTATCAGTCTGCCCTCTCTCAAATATTTCAGGATTATTATAATATTTTTGGAAAGTACTAACTGCAATACTGCCGGAAAATTCTCTTGTATTGGAGAAACTGGCTGTATCTGTTTTAATTCAGGGCTTATCACAGCGGTGTAATCATTACTCATAAAAGTCATCTTCCTGTAAACTTTAAATGTCTCTGTCTCCCAAAGACAGGTATCCTGAGCACCAGGATACCTGCTCTTTTTAATTACTATCAGTAAAAACCGATGGTTCCAGATAATGTTGTCTCACATCATTTGGATTAGAGTATTGGTACTCTATCATAAAATCTTCCGGCCTTACTTCCCAGTGTAAATGGGATACATATTTACCATTGGCATCTCCAACTGTTCCTATTATGCTATCCGTATCTACAAATTGCCCCTGGACAACATTCATTGTCTGAAGATGGGCAAGAACAGTCCAATACGGTTTATTATCTTTCCAATGTATAATTTTCACAACCTGTCCCCATGCAGATTTATAAAAACTGGCATATTCTACAATTCCTCTGAAAGGGCTATGAATAGATTTTCCCATACTGTCTCCATATTTATAAACCCAATCTTCGCCTGGGTGAGGCATAGCGTATGGATAAGCTGGATCCAGAAAGCCACCGCCTGGCTTAA
>JBEHWO010000426.1:0-5726 GCA_040217695.1 Vulcanimicrobiota bacterium
CGTAAATATTACCATTACCTGTTACCGGATCATCATTGACATATGTCAATATTACATTACCATAATGATAGGGGCCGCCATCTTGTTTAAAATCTCTCTCTCCGTTACCGGGAGCGTAAAGACTTGCCCCATCAAGTCTGAGTATTATTCCATGAAAAGCGATATTACCGGTCTTACCGGGAACATGTTTTCTGTCATAAGCTACTTTCAGGTTTCTATTCATGAACAAGTGGTAGCCGTTGAACATTAACCCCGGTACAATTTCATTACCTTTATAAATTACCCGATCCGGCGTACCTGATGTTTTTTTACCATCTATATAATAATTCAGAAGATTGCCCTCTTTTATATAAGTACCGGAAGGTATTTCTTCAGGTTCAAAACGCTCATTTGCAACCAGTTCTGAAATATCAAGCATTGGAATATCCTTCTTACCACTGTTGCTTTTGAAATGATTCGGATCATTTACAGGAGATAATATCTGACCGCTGGCAGTAACATTACAATTATATTTAATATCACATATTAAATCTTTCTTATCAGACAGATCGATAAGTTTTACAGAAATGTTTTCGGCATTTGAATGAAGGTTGAACGGTGCACCTCTGGTTCCAATGCCTAATTTATCTGTCTTAATAGTAATGGCCCCTCTGGAGCCGCTCTGTAGAATACCTTCCGGTATAGCAGTAACTATAACTTCTACATGTCTGACTTCATCATCACTGGCTGCTGTAATTACAATAAGAGCCGAATGGGGAGGTACTTTCATATCAGGCCTGTAGCCGGGAACAGAAGAAGAACCTCCGAGATTATTAACGGAATAATATTTTTCATCTCCCCATACAGGATCGTTCGGGTCGAAACTTACGTAAAAAGCACCCTGATTTTCAAAAACAAACTGAGAGTTTGGTTCCGGGAGATGTTCAGTATTAAATCCAGTAATCTTTAAATCCTGATTTTTACATTGCATAAATAGTTTTTCTTTATTTTTACCCCATTCAATATTATCTTCCAGTAAAATGATAGTTTCTGTAAGAGCAGAATCTGAAAGGGGATTAATCATATTTTTATTCAGATCCGAGCTGGTTCTGCGGAGGATTTCAGAAGTTAAAAAGACCATTGATGTCAATAAAATGAGTAAAACCGGTATGAGCAGCAAAACACTTATTAAAGCAATGCCATTTTTTTTATTCAATAAATTTTTCATAAAAAAATCCTCCTCTTTTTTAATTTCTAAGAGTTATTGTACTTTTTATTTTCATCTGTTCCGGAGCTTTTTCATTACTGTTATTTGAAGAGCTGCCCAGGTTAAAAAATAATTCCACCTTTTTCCTCTCACTGTTTACTTTAAAATCCAGGTATGTTATATACCTTGCAATAGATCTCGGTCTGGTAATATAAAGTTCTGAATCTTTAACAGTAATAGAATTCTTTATATAAGAGATTACAGGACAGGTTGTACCCTTACCCTCTAAAGGAGGAAAAGGAAGGTCTTTCAGGAGATGTTCACCTGCAGACGAGGCATAATCTCCAAGAAAAACTTCTTTACTCCAGAGCTGATAATATCCGTCATTGATGAATTTTGTATCACCTTCCAGATAAAATATAATAAACTTTTTCCATTCCATTCGCCCGGAACTATCAGGTGCAGTCCTGTAAGAACCGTCAGTAGCCGATAAAAAAGAGATTGCCCTGTTAACAGTTTTTTCCGGATAAAAAATAACTTCTACGCTGCTGATAGTACTGGCAGACAGTTCATTCTCCAGCCTGCTTAAAATCAAATTACCACTGTCCCTTAATGCTATTGTATCGCTGATTTTAAGCCACGCTTTTGTAGAAAAGGAGAATATGGTAAATAACATTGTCCCTACCATGGAAAATACGACCGCTGAAATCATGGCTTCAATTAAAGTCATTCCATTTCGGGAAAAACAGTAGTTTTTCATAACATATTCCTTAAAGAGTGAGCAGTGTCCTATTTTTTTCACTCTAATTACATTTTGATAAAGTATCGTGACGCGTGACGCGTGGCTTACCCATGAAACCAGTCAAAAATGAAAATTCCTATACTCTTTAATTATACACTAAAATCCTGTTAAACACAAATAGATAGTTTTTTTACGACAGATAAATCAGGACTTATACCAGTTCGCTATCAATTTTAATATTATAAATCTCCTGGCTTTGCCTGCCCGGTGCTCCTCCGAAAAAAATCTAAACTGGAACAGGCATATTTGTTAGAGCTTACATCATGCCACTTTGCATTGTATTTTATTTAAATAAACTTGTGCCGCCGTGATATTTTTTTCTCCGGAGCACCAGTCAGTCAAAGCACTATAGTTTATAGCCAAATGGTATTACGTATTTTGTCATTGCGAGGAGCGTAGCGACGAAGCAATCCCGGCGGGTTTTGCTGTAATAATGGGATTGCTTCGCTTCGCTCGCAATGACAGGATTCCAATTGTTTTTCCTTTATTTTTTGCGTAACTCCTGATAAATTTACTTATGCTGGAAATCATATAAGGGACTGTAAGAAAATAACCCTGGCAAATTGTTAGAACGGTTATCATCCTCGCGTCACGCGTTACGCGTTACGCGTCACGATATAGACGTAAATATGATTGGGTTATTTCTTGACAACCCCTAAGGAGTGAATAGTGGAAGGTGGGTGGTTCCTACCCGTTACGCGTCACGATTACGGGGACTTAATTTCTTTTATTATCTCTGTTGCAATGTTTGTATATTTTCCGTCCGGTTCCAGTTCCATATATTTATTAAGGGCTGCAAGGGCTTCATTTTTTTGTCCGACGTTGTAACATGATATTCCCATTAAAATATAAAATCTTCCTGTTCTGGGAGTTATCTCAATCCCTTTTTTACACCATGCAATTGTTTCATTATAGTTTTTCAGGTCATATTTTAATTGCGCCAGACTGATAAGTGCCTCTATGTAATTGGGAGAATAATCAAGGGTTTTTTTAAGGTAATATTCTGCCTGGTTTTTATCGATTTTCAAGTAAGCTATACCAAGATAGTAACTGGTATCAGGATTTTCCCGGTCTATTTGCAATGACCGTGTAAAATAATCTATGGCTTCCGTATATTTTTTTTCATTCAGACTGTCGATACCTTTATTATTTAACCGTTCTGTATTTATATGTTTATCCGAACTTTCCGGAAATTTTGCAGAGTATTCCCGTATTATTGCATCTGCTTTTTCCCTTTCATCTGTCCTGTAATATATATCTTTAAGAGCCAGATAAACATTTTCCTCATCAGGCATAAGTTCTTTTGCTTTTTCCAGATATTGCAATGCTTTTGTATAGTTTTTTTCCCTTAAATATGTATTGCCCAGATAAAGATAAGGTTCACGTAAATCTTTATCGAATGTGATAGCTTTTTCAAAATTTTCTATAGATTTTGCTCTATTTTCCTGATAATAGGTCAGACCTATTCCGTAAAAGAGCTCTCCTTTTTTCTTTACAGACGGTGATTTTTCAAGGAGAATTCTGGCATGGTCAAATTCTTCTCTCGCCTCTTCCTTTCTGTTATTATCCAGGTGATTAAAACCTGCGGAAAGAAAGGTGTTTATTTTTTGTTCATTAATCCGAAGTAAAAGATATTTCAATATAAGAAGGCTTATTATGAATAGAAAACCTATTGATATTAAAGTTATAAGATTCTTTTTATTCTGTAATTTCTCCCTCTTCTGCAGATTTTCTCTTTCCCGGTTTTTTATAGTTTCCGGGGAAATTTTTCCAATAGCATCAAGGGCATCTTCCCTTATTAAACCTTTTTCTTCCCGGAAGATTTTCCACAGACGTTCCAGTGCTTTTTCGGCTTTTAATTTTCCCAGAGAATTTATAGCCATCATTCTTACTTCTTCTGCACTATCATCAAGGGATTTAATTAAAGGTTCTATAAAAGCTTTTTCGTTATATTCCGGCATAAATTGAACGGCTTTTACCCTTACAGGAGCACTTTTATCTTCCAATAATACTGCTTTGAGGGCATGTTCTATTTTTTCTTCTCCTTTAAATTGTATAAGAGTCTTTAACGCCCCTGTTCTGATTTCAGGGTCAGTGTCCGTTTTTAATAGTTTCAGCATGGGAGGTATTATTCTTGTATTTTTCGTTTCTCTCAGAGTCTCTATAAAATATTTTTTCACCTGTTTTTCCGTAGATTCAAGCTGAAGAATCATAAGGTCGATTCTGTCTTTAATATCTGTCTGCGGGGTTTTTATTTCGACCATACCTGATATTGCTTCTTTCATTTCAGTTGCACTCTGAAAACGTTCACTTAAATTATGTCTGAGAGCAGTCATTACGACAGCATTTGTTTTTTCTGAAATATCCGGTTTTTTATTTATAAGAGAAGGAAAAGTAAAGGGTACAGATTTTTTTCCTGTAATAAGCTGGTACATAGTAGCGCCGAGAGAATATAAATCACTCTGCGGAACAGGTTTCCCTTCATATTGTTCGGGAGATGAATATCCGAATGTTCCTATGGCGGTCTTTGTCTGAGACAGATCTTCTTCAAAAAGTTTTCTTGCAATCCCGAAGTCTATCAGGACAGCTTTTCTGTCACTTTCCCTTATCATTATATTTGCCGGTTTTATGTCTCTGTATATGACAGGAGGATTTCTGCTGTGGAGATATTCAAGTATTTCACAGATCTGCATGGCCCACTCCATTACATTTTGTTCCGGTATGCCATCGGGATAATCGTCTTTCAATAAATAACTCAGATCTTTCCCTTTTATAAAATCCATTACCAGGTAGTATCTGCCGTTGAGGAAGAAAAAATCACTTACAGAGGGCAAATTCGGATGATTTAATTCCGATAGTATTTTACCTTCCTGTTCAAAACGCTTTATGGATTCCAGTCTGTTCCGGCTGTCCATAGATATATTCAGAAGCTCTTTGACTGCATATATTTTCTCAAGGCTTATATGTTTTGCTTCATAAATACACCCCATACCGCCTCTTTTAACTTCCCTTATTATTTTATATCTTCCCGATAGAATAGTCCCCGGAGAAAGGGGTTGAAGTTCTGACGGAGAATCTTCAATAATTAAAATGAGACCGCATTTACAGCAAAATTTAGCATCCTTTTCATTATCTGTATTACATTCGGGACATTTTCCCACAATGCCCTTTTCGTATGTGGAACTTTTAACTAACATGAAACCACATTCACAGCAAAAACTGGCATCTTTTTCGTTTTTAGCTTTACATTCGGGACAGATAAACATTTGTTCAATCTCTTTTTGAATTATTTATATGATAATCGTAACGCGTAACGCGTGATGGGAAGAAAACCTTTATTACATGCTTATGCTAAGGTCAGTAATTGCTTTTTTGTTAAATGTGACAGAGTCGAATTAAAAACATACGGTTTTCTTGCAAAATATTATCTGAAAATGTTATAATCATTTGCATAAATATTATTTCAGCTTTTGTGAAAAGGTTAACAGATAATAATAATTATTATAACATAAAATACATGTGAATAAAAATATCGTGTTAGCTATAAGCAATCAAATTTAACAGCAATATTCTTCGTAATATCCAGTTGATAGCTAGTAGTTAACCACGATGATTTTAATGGGTAAACTTTGTCATTGCGAGCGAAGCGAAGCAATCCCATTGATAGAAGCTTGTACGACGGGATTGCTTCGTCGCTATCGCTCCTCGCAATGACACACATCTTAATCATTGTGGCTG
>JBEHWO010000427.1:0-5721 GCA_040217695.1 Vulcanimicrobiota bacterium
GGCATGTTCAAGACGTCTTTTAAGTTTTTTATTATCTTTCTCAAGGTCTTTTATTCGTCTTTCTAATTCTTCTGGTGATTTCTCTTTCGGGCCTCTTTTATTTGGAGTCAATCCTTGTAATTCTCCTTTCTCACGTTTCCAGTTCCACATCGCTATATTGGATGCGTATAAACCTTCTCTTCTCAGTAATGCTCCAAGGTCTCCAGGAGCCTTTAATGTATCTGCCTCCTGGAGAATCCTCAACTTATAGTCTGCTGAAAACTTTCTCCTAATCGGTCTCTCTAATACCTCTGAATCTGGTATAGAAGATATATTTAAATGAGATAGTTTACCATTACCTTTTACTTTAATCTTATTATTTGACATTATATTACTCCTTTCCTACCGCCCTATCATTATACACTAAACTTGGGGTAGGAATCTGTCTCAGATATATTAGCACAGAGGGTTTCTTCTTCCAAACAAAATAAAAACGTATTATTAAAAAATTGTAGTACAATTAAGGAGGGCTTATAATAAAATGTAAACTTTATCAGGCATTGGTATAATATTACTGAGGTGAGCATAAATATATAATATTAATAATCGTGAAGTGTGTAACGTGAAGAGAAAAAGATTTTATTAAATGCTCATGCTCAGGTCAGCAGGTGGGAATTATTTTCTATTGGTCAAAATATGTGGCAGTATAACACTTTTTTAGCTTGTGGCTGTTTTTTACACGAATCGTTTCCGTACCCCTACCTGTTCCTACTGAAATAGCAGAAGCTATACAGGAAGCAAAAATAGACGAAATTGATCCTTATATTATGTGGTATTATTTTAGAAGTGGTCTGGAAGAATATATAGAAGAACCTAAACCAGCAGATTTAACAGATGAAGATATGTTAAAAGAAATAGGTATATCTGCTCAAGCCGATACTACAATGATAACTGGCTCTGGTGCTCCTGTATATACAATTAATGATCCAAATGTATTAATGATAGGGCCAGCGGCATTTGAAAATAGATGGAATAGGAAACAGTTATTTTATGGACTTGAAGAGGATTTTACCAGAAAGAAATTTAAGACTACAGTGAAAGGAATTATGAACTATCAGGTCAAAAATTTAAAATATCCTGATGGCACCTCGTGTACAATAAAAGATCCTGAAAATAGTGACACCGATCTTTCCGCACAAGTTGAATTTACCGAGCCGACCTATCAGGAAGGAGAATTCAAATATCTGGTAACTTGCAAAATAAGACCAGGATCTCCAGCTTCTTACCTGAATCCATTTCCGGAGGATTTTGAACATCTGGATGACTATGATGTAATTTTTGTCAGAGGTCATGGTAATAGTGAATCAATTATGACCTGTCCTTATTATGATGATGGTGATGATAATCCTTATAATAGTTCTCTTGAAAAATGGTTAACGAACAACAAAGGTAAATATTGCATTGGTCATGCATTTTTCAGTCCTGTTTACGATTTCGCTGGATTTGAACCATCCGAAAAAGAAGCATTATATTATAAAATAATTACTTTGAAAAGAGAATTTTTTGCTAACCAGGACTTCGAAGGAAAACTTTTATATTTTAATATATGTGAAGGTAAATTGTATTGTTATGGTTATAATATTTCACATACACCATATGGACCTGTAATAACATGGGATTATAATGATGAAACTTTCAAAAATGCTCAAGTTCTTATAACGCCAACTTTAACTGATGGTTTTAATGTTGATGATGAATTGGCCTATAAATTCTTCAGTTATATGCTTGGTATTGACCCTACAGATCCTAACAGAAAAAAAATTCAAGCAAAAAGTGCTGTAGATGCATATTGGACAGTTATTAACCAAAGTGACCTTAAACTGCAAGCCCTGGTACAAATGGGGTATGGCACACAAATATATACACAAGATGGTAAATATAACAACACTTATTTAGCTAATGAACCAACTATTGAAGTCACCAAAACCAAGAAATAGCCTGAACTAAAAAACTGTTTAATGGCTGGATTAAAATCACTATTACATGTGAAGGTGACAGATTTAAAAAATAAAAGTCGGCTTTATTAACCTAATAAAGAAAGTTTCTTTTCTGGAGTAAGATAAATTATGGTAGAGTCGAATGAGAATAATAAAGGATTATATAACCAGGATAAAGCACATAATATTATCTTGTTAGTTTGGGCGTTATTATGTGTTGGTTGTCCGGCTCTGATCCTATACTTTGCTATGGATTTTATTTTTCCCCCTGTACCATATATTATTCATAATTGTCTTATTGGCCTGATAATAGGTTGTGCCATTTCATACGGATTACAGAAGAATAAATATGCCAGTAAAAAAATTCTTTTTATTCTTATTGTTTTATGTTCTATTTCTGCCAATTTAAGATATAGTTTTTCACCATTTCCCATACCGATAAATAGTCTTTATTTTTGCCTCATTGTCTGTTTGGGTATCGTAGGATTTATTTTTTATAAAAAAGGTAGACCTTTCAATGTATTTTTTATCGGTATAATTTTACTTATTCATTCAGCTACCTGTATAATATATAAACCACAGGGGCCACGAGTAAGACTACTTGGTATATATAATCAAGACGCAGGGTTTAAATTACAACAATTGTATCTCCTTTTTTTCTTTTTTTTAAGCCTTGTTATCATAGAAGCTATATCATATGAAGTAAAGAAAAAAGGATATCCTAATAAAAAGAAAGTTTTTATCTGGATACTCTTATGTTCTTTTATTACTTATCTGAGTTTGAGTGTTATTTATTATATACTTGCCCCAGAAGAATTTGCTTCGTCATACTGGAATTTTTTATGGATACAAATAAAATATAATATCAGACCTCAAATAGGTTATTATGATAATCCATGGGGCGGCGGAATGTGGGAAGGTATGCCTATTGGATTCAAAATTTTCGGCTATTTTATAAATTTTTGCAAAACACTCACATTTAACAAAATCAGTTATGATAATCTGGTCATAATAGTCACTATTCTGATATGCATTGGCGAATTTCTAATTACTTCTTTATGCGCATGGAAATATATTACTTATACCTATTTTTCTCCCTCATCTTCCAAATTAGCATAGGGACAGAAAGATTAAAGAATATTTTTAAGGAGGAATATTTTAATGAAAAACAGATTTTATCTGACACTGGTATTATTATCTGTTTATATCATCATATCCGGCTGTGGTGGCGGAAGTGGAACCACTCAACCGGCATCATTAACCCAAGTTCCGAATAGTTCAGGCAATAAAGCCTACATAACCATTAACATCAAATGGCCTGAAGAAGGGAAGGCAGGAAATTTTATAATTTCTTCCGGTAATAAAAAAGAAATAACTGCCTCTATGCCTTCCGGATCACATAAAATTAAAGCCTATGTTGTTGACTATACAGATAAAGACCCCAATACGCTTATTGATCTCAATGACACTACCGGCTTATTAGCCAGTGGTATTGCCGAATACCCGGCAACACAACTTGCTCTTGAAGTCCCTCTTGATAGTGCAATTGCCAGACATCTTACCGGCAATGTATATTTAGCACCTTTTCCCGTAAAAATCTGGGCAGGTGCTTTTGGAGCATCAGGTGATCCGAATGATCCCAATACTGCTTTAATATCAACAGAACAATATGTGGAATTAGAAGTTGGCCCCCAGTTAGTTACTCTGCCATTAGGCGATTACGACTTAACTCTAACCGCCGACCCGAATATTATATCAATATCTCAAACTACTCCAATTGGAGCAGCTCGTTCTTCTTCATTACAGGCATCTTCAGACGAAGCTGAAACTACTATTACAGCTAAACTTGTAATTGCCTATCCCACTCCGCTTCCGGAGAGCACTCCAAATAATCAGACTGTAGCTACTCAAAAACCGTTAGAACACAAACTGATTAAATTCCGACTGGAAGAAGGTAGTAGTGGCATTTTAGAGCCTGACGAAGCATATACAGATCCAAATGGTTTCTGCAGTACAACTCTTAAATGTAATGAAACAGGAACAAAAAAAATTATAGCAGAATTCCAGCCTGATCCCAATAATAACCCTGAGATTATTTATCCTGCCTCCTGTAATGTTTATGTAATAGAACATCCCGATTCCTATAATTTAACCTTATCTTCCTCTCCGTCAACAATAGGAGTAAATAAGACTTCTACTGTAACAGCAACTCTTGATCCGCCTTTAGATGGGAAAGATGTTTACTTTAACATATCCGGGCCGGGAACTTTATCTGACACAGTCAAAAAAACAACAGACGGTATATGTCAGGTAACTGTAAAAGTTATAGAAGCAGGAAATATACAAATTACAGCTTCCTGTAGCCCTGATATTAATAATCCTGCAAAAACTATTACAGACAACTGTGATATAGAAGTCATTGGAAATTATTCACTTACCTTACAGACAAATCGGAGATTTATTATCATACCGGATTTTGATGAAACAAAGGACTTTACATCGGTAAAAGAGATTACTGTTAAAGCAAAACTTGAAAAGCTATTTCCTGAAAATCCTTCCACAACCCCTGTACCACTTGCAAATAAAGAAATTCAATTCAGAGTTATAGAAGGCGAAGGGGGTATACTATCTTCTGCTACTACCTCAAACGATGGAACATGTGAAGTAACACTTACCGGTGGTAATACTCCAGGGCCGAGAACTATAAAAATAGAGGCTAAATGCCTTGTAGAACAGGGGGACAATTCTCCTGTTACTTATGTTTTGACTGTTCCTGTATCAGATGGTCTTATATGGAAAGATAATTTTGACACATATCCTTCGGGAACTTATGCAGGAACATTACACGATTATTCTACATGGGGTGCATTTAATGGTGCACAGGACAGTGCAGGAGAAGATTATATTCAGAATTATATCGATACTTCTATCGGAAATCCTGAACCATCATTAAGACTTTATTCCAATATTTCTTCAAATTCTGGTGTAAACAGGAGCATATCTGGTACTTCATCAATAGAAATCAGATTAAAAATGAAAATCAGTTCCATTAATGGTTTTGGAGCAGGAGAGATAGGTGATTGCCTGGAACCTTTATCGGCCAATACAAAATATTACCTGAAATTCCAATTTAATGTTAATAATTCAGTATATGATATATTGGATTGTAATGAACATACTTTATTAAACACTTTTAACCTTAATACCTGGTATCCTGTTAGAATACAATATATACCGGCTTCCAGGAAATTTAATTACTGGATTAATAATAATTTTATAAAATCTGTAGTTGCTGATTCATATTTATCACCTTATCATTCTCAAGTTATTCTCAGAGCAGACAAAAGAAGTATTGTCTGGTTTGATGAAGTTGAGGTTTATGACCTTTCCGGGCTTAATCAAAAAAATTAGATGGAATAAATAAAGTCGAGATTTAGAGTTCATCCCATTCTCAAATCTCGACTCTACCTGTTCCTATAAGGGGTAATGAGTTCATCTAATATTTTGTAACTAAACTATCGATTGCAATCGATGTATAACCTTAAATTTCCATACTTTTATAGATGAACGACTCGTAAGTATCGATTATAATCGTTACTTACGCCACCTAAATTATTAGAACCCCCAGTTATATTTTCCCAGAATAAACATATGGAAAATAGTCCACATACTGCAGCATCCTGTAAGGCTTCCTATCAGCAGGCCCACAAACAAAGCCACCATAACATCCCTTCTCTTATACCAG
>JBEHWO010000428.1:0-5713 GCA_040217695.1 Vulcanimicrobiota bacterium
AAAAGATTATTTGAAATATGTTATATTGATAATGAAAAGACAGATGAGAATTATGAAAACCAGATCTTAGAACATTTAGATAAAATTATAAACGATTACGATATGGTACTTGTAGCTGACTTCGGCCATGGATTTATAACAGAGAAAATGATAAAATTACTGGAAAATAAGGCCAGATTAATGATTGTAAATGTTCAGACAAATGGAGCCAATATGGGTTATAACATGATAACAAAATATAATAAAATAGATTTTGCCTGTATTGATGAACCGGAAGCCAGACTGGCCACGCAGGACAAATGGGGGGATATGGAAGATATAGTAAAGAGAATAGCAAAGCAGATAAAATCAAAATATCTGATTGTTACCAGAGGAAAGAAAGGTTCCATAGGTGTTAATTTTAAGGAAGAAATTACTATTACACCGGCACTGGCCACAAAGGTAGTAGATAGACTTGGAGCAGGTGATGCTTTTCTATCTTTTACAGCTCCCTGTTTTGCAAGGAATTTTCCTGAAGATTTAACGTCCTTTATTGGAAATACTGTAGGGGCTCTGGCAGTACAGATAGTTGGTAATAAAGAACCTGTTGAACCTGATAGATTATATGAATTTATCTATACACTTTTGAGATAAAAGAGGATATTATATTATGGATAAATATCAAATAGACGGACATAAATTATACTGGCATATGGACAGGCTTATAGAATGGCAGAATAAAAAGATTATACCTCCGATTTACCTGGAAATTTCACCTGTTTCGTATTGCAATCATAGATGTATATTCTGTGGAGTAGATTTTGCAATGGCAAAAGCTATATCCATTGATAAAAATATTTTTTTAAAAAAAATCCAGGAAATGGGGCAAATTGGCATCAGAAGCATTATGTATGCCGGAGAAGGTGAACCTTTATTACACAATGATTTGCCTGAGTTTGTAAAGGCAACAAAAGAAAACAACATAGATGTTTCCATAACAACAAACGGAACTACTGGGAATTATGAAATATGGAAAGAAATACTCCCCTTTCTATCATGGATTAAATTCAGCGTTGATGCAGGCACAGATCAAATATATTCTAAAGTCCACAGAGTAAGTGAAAAATTATTTTATAAAACCCTTGAAAGTATAAATGAAGCAATAAAGGTTAAAAAAGATTATAACCTTCCCGTAACAATTGGAATTCAATATCTCATAATAGAAGAAAATATAGATGATATAGAGGAAGCTATAAAATTATTCTCCACTATGGAAATAAGTTATATGGTTTTAAAACCCTATTCCCTTCACCCTCAGATGATGGAAAAAAAATATGTTTTTTACGATGAAGAAAAAAAGAAATTCACTCAAAATCTGGTTGATGAATACAGTCAGAAAAATAAATTAAATATAATTTTCAGAAAAAATACTATGGAAAAATATATAGAAGGAGCAAAGACTTACAGTCATTGTTATGCTCTCCCTTTCTGGGGCTATATATCTTCTTCAGGAGATTTTTATACCTGCAGTGTATTTATTGGAAATGATAAATTTAAAGCAGGCAATATATATGAAGATAATATGAATGATATAATTTTTGGTTCAAAAAGAAAAGGGTCTATAGAATATGGTGAGAAATATTTAATTATAAAGGATGAATGCAGAGTAAACTGTAGAATGGCCAGGATAAATGAATTTCTGGAACATCTCAGTAATAAACCTGAGCATATAAATTTCATATGAGAGTATATTTAAAATGAAGAATCTCTTAAGCAAAATATTAAATGATAAAGAATTATCCCTTAAGGCAGATAGGATAAGAAAAGATGTAGTAGACATATGTGTAAAAAACGGGGCAGGCCATATTGCTCCATCTCTTTCTACCATAGATATTTTGAGTGCCCTTTATTATAGAATAATGAACATATCACTGAATCCTGAGTGGGAAGAAAGGGATAGACTTATCTTTTCAAAAGCTCACGGATGCTATGGGCTTTATGCCATTCTCGTAGATATAGGCTATATTGCCAGAGAAGAATGGATTAATTTTTATAAAGGAAGCAGCCTTTCCGGATGTATGGAGAGAAACGTATCAATTGGTCTGGAAGCCGGTTGCGGTGCTCTGGGCCACGGACTACCAATTGCAACAGGAATTGCCTTCGGAGCAAAAATACAGAATAAAAAATACAGAGTTTATTGCATTACAGGTGATGGTGAAACACAGGAAGGTTCCACCTGGGAATCGTTACAATTTGCTGTTAAACATGAGCTAGCAAACCTTATTATAATTATAGATAATAATAAATTGCAGGCAATGGACTTCCTTGAAAATATATTAATACGAAAAAACAAAAAAGATGATTTGAAAACTAAAATAGAAGCTTTTGGATGTGTTGTAGAAGAATGTAACGGACATAATATTACTGAAATTAATTCTATACTCAACAGGTGGTGTAACAGTAAAAATACTGTGCCACAGGTTCTGATTGCTCATACTATCAAAGGGTATGGACTGTTATGTATGGAAAATATAGCAAAAGTCCACTTCAGATTACCTACAGAAGAAGAATTAAATATGGGGAAAAGATATGAGTGATAAAACGGTCATTTTCAGAAGAGATATTATAGATATGCTTATACCTTATGCCAGAGATGATAATCGCATGGTTTTGCTTGTTTCAGATATGGGATTTGGCGTATGTGATAAATTCAGAGAGGAATTCCCGGACAGAATATTTAATCTCGGTATTATGGAACAGGGCACGGTTGGCATAGCGGCAGGTATGTCTATGACAGGTCTTATACCTGTCGTATATTCCATAGTAAATTTCATAGTCTTCCGTGCTCTTGAACAGGTAAGAAATGATGTAATTTTGCAGAATTTAAATGTAAAATTTATAGGTACAGGAGCCAATAATTATTTTAAGTTTCTTGGCCCATCTCATTGCTGTGGACTGGATGATAAAAAAATCATGGAATTAATAAATATGAAGGTCTTTGACCCATATAAAAATGGAGATGTAAATTTTCACAAAATGGTTCAAGAATGGATTAAAGATGACAGGGCCGGATATATAAGAGTATGAAAAATTCGCCTGATATAACAAAAAACATCGTTCTAGATGGTCATAAAATCCTCTGGCATAGAGAAAGACTCGAAGCATGGCTCAGAGGAGAAAGAATAGCTCCTATTACTATAGATTGCGCTCTTACAAGGGCATGTTCCTATAGATGTATTTATTGCTACGGGCAACTTCAGGAAAATAAAGGCTACAACCTTTCAAAAGATATTATTTTCCGCTTCCTTGACGATGCTGCCGAAATAGGAGTTAAAGCAATCAGCTTTGTCAGTGATGGAGAAAGTGCTCATTCCCCCCATATTTACGATGCAATACTGAGAGGTAAGGCCAATGGTATAGATATGGCTCTCGGGACGAATGGTTTCCCGCTCAAAGACGAAAAACTTGAAGATATATTACCTGCTCTGACCTATATACGTTTTAATATTTCTGCTGGAACACCGGAAAGGTATGCCATAATTCATGGTGTTACTCCTGAGGCTTTTTATAAAGTCATAAATACAATAAAAACATGTGTTAAAATTAAAAAGACAAAAAATCTGGATATTACTATAGGGTTACAAATGGTTCTTCTTCCTGAATTTATTAATGACGTAATTGTCCTTGCAGAACTCGGCAAAGAACTCGGCGTAGATTATTTCGTAGTGAAGCATTGCTCTGATGATGAAACAGGTGCACTGGGAGTAGATTATGAGAAATATGAACTCCTCACAAATGTTCTTAAAGAGGCAGAACAAAAATCAACGGAGAAATATCTGGTAAAAGTTAAATGGTCCAAAATACTGAGCAAAGGGAAAAGAAGTTATTCAAAATGCTATGCTATTCCTTTTATGCTTCAAATGTCAGGTTCAGGACTTGTTGCTCCATGCGGATTTCTATTTAATGATAAATATAAAGAAAAATTTCATATAGGTAATATAGCTGAAAAATCCTTTAAGGAAATATGGCAGAGTGAACGTTACTGGGAAGTTGTAAATTATTTAATATCTGACAGTTTTGATGCCAGAAAGGATTGCGGAACCCTGTGCCTCCAGCATAAAGTTAATGAATTTCTATGGGATTTGAAACATGGTAACACTACTTTAAAACCGCCACTCGGAGGGCAACCATTACATATTAATTTTATATAATTATTATAGAATTCCAGAAAGTTGTAAAGTGACTTTACCATAAGTTTTGTAAAAAAACATCTGCTAAAACCTTACTCTATGGTAAGTTTCTGCAAAACATTTAATAATCTCATTAATTTTCATTCTGTAAAGCTATAATAATGATTCATTGAATCTTCAGACCAGTTCTGCTCCAGATATTTATGGTATAATGTTCCCATATCACTATCTATATAACTGGCAAAACGATAGGTTTGAACAACATCAAATGGACTGTTATCATAAACTATTCCATCATTAACCCATTTAGTCATCAAAAGTCTTTTGGCATACATAAATTCTTTCTGTAATTCAGAATATTCCCATTTACCGGTGTATTCCCAGTCAGTTAACCTGTTTAAAAATTCAGTAATCACATCATAAATTTCGTCAGGCGTATTTTCGAACATGATGTAATCACTGCCAAGTCTTTTATTCCCCTGACATTCAAATGGTTCCTGTAAAATTTCACTTATAGACAAAAAGCGATTTCGGGAATGAGAATATAGATGTTTAATAATAGCAAAACTGACCTTTTGATATGATAGTATCGCCAGATCACTTAAGTTAACCATAATCATAGGTTTCTGAAATAAATTAGCCACCCCGAATGGCCCGGAATTAGTACCTATATAAAAACGACATTCGCTTATTAAATAAAGATCCATCAGTTCAGACTTAAAAGGACTGAATGGATAATCTATGACACCTCTCATCTTGGGCATAGGAGTCATAGATTTATCTCCCATACGAACTACGTATCCTCCTGAATCAACAATCGCTTTTATCCCTTTAATATAATTAAAAATAGAAGAATTTCTCCACGGACGATCATTATCCTGATAAAAACTTTGCTCTCTGACATGAAGGCATACAAACCACTTATCGGCTGGTATTCCCATTTTTACTCTCATATCTTCTGCATAAATTCTCTTATTTCTATTCAATCTTACCGATAGTGGCTCATTAAATTGCTCTCCCCATTTTAATTCTTTAACTACATCCCAGGAAAAAAATCTGACTTTTTCTGGTTTAAAAAGGCCAGTTCTCCCTATACTTGGCATTTTATACCAGTAATTACTCGTATTTTCCGAATCAGATTTTTCGCGAAAAGTTTTCCGTCCCTGTATTCTTAATAATAAAGCTTTTCTTAAACAATAATAAAATCTCATAGGATTATAAAAGATGGTTAAGAACAATTTGAGTAAATAAGACAGGTAACTATTATCAGTGATAGAATAATCAGATTCTAAATTAAAAAGTTCATAATTGGAAATTACAAACTTAAAGGTTTTGCGAGGTATCAGATTATATGGGTATAAGAGTAAAACTTTTTTACCTTCTCTTCTTGCCTTAAGCAGAGCATAATATATTTCCTCTGCAGCATTACCAATATATTCAACCATAGGAGTAATAATCAAGACAGGACTTCTACTGTTAATATAATCGAATAGCTTATTAATATACTGATAAAGTTCCATAAAAACCTCCTGCAGGTAAACGGA